>NZ_MDAW01000142.1:0-286 GCF_002875385.1 Vibrio sp. 10N.222.52.B12
CGGATAAGCGGGAACTAAAAACAAAAACGGTAGTAAGTGATAGAGTTTTATCGCCAAACAAAACCTACACAAACTACCGTTTTCATGTCGAATCATACTTTCCTATCTTCATTCTGGGAAGGCTTTCATATAGTAAAGTCTCATCAGACTGCGTCATTAATAAAGCTCACTCTCAAACCTAACTCTACCGCTAAGTGTCCTTGTGGGCTTAAAGCTCAAGCCATACATGAGTATCAATGGCGTAACGTCAAGGAAGCCACACTGTTAGGAACTCCTGTTGAACTGT
>NZ_MDAW01000142.1:331-1166 GCF_002875385.1 Vibrio sp. 10N.222.52.B12
GCATCAAGTGTAGTCACTGCGGCATTAAAACAGAACGGCTATCTTGGTTGGAACCTTATGCTCGTATTACTAACCGCCTACGAAGCTATATAGAACAGTTGTTGCCTCTGCTGCCTATTAAACATATAGCCCAAGTGACCGGTGTTCATTGGCACACAATCAAAGAGATAGATAAGCGTCGGCTTCAGCAAGTAGTACCGCAAGTTAAATGGGGTGAATTAAGGCAACTCGTCATGGACGAGTTCGCCATTTTTAAAGGGCACCGTTACGCGACGGTCATTGCAGATGCGAAAAGTCATCAGGTTATCTGGATAGGACTAGGTCGTAGCCGTAAGGATATTCGCCCGTTCTTTGAGCAACTAGGTGAGCATGGTAAAAATATCGAAGCAGTAGCAATGGATATGAATACGGCTTTTGATCTTGAAGTCCAAGCGCATTGCCCAAATGCCCGTATCGTTTACGACTTGTTCCACGTTGTTGCTAAGTTCGGTCGTGAAGTGATGGATAGAGTCAGAGTCGACCAAGCCAATAAGCTAAAACAGGACAAAAAAGCAAGGCAATGGGTCAAGCGTTCGCGCTGGGTGTTATTGAAAAATAAGAATAATTTAAATACACAACAGGAAAGCTACCTCACAGAAATATTGAATATGAATCAGGACTTGATGACAACCTACTTACTAGGTGCGCAATTAAAGGAACTGTGGCGTTGTGAGTCTGAACTTCAGGCTAAAAACCTATGGCAGGTATGGTTGGAGCAAGTGAATGAGAGTGGAATTAAGCCGTTAAAAGAGTTCGCTCGAAAGCTCCGTCCATATCTTCATGGGATTACTGCTTC
>NZ_MDAW01000143.1:0-65806 GCF_002875385.1 Vibrio sp. 10N.222.52.B12
CAACTATTGGGGGTCAGTTCAATTCAGCGGCTTTTGACTAGGGCAAATGCGTGTTGATTACGCTAGCTTCAAATCAAATTGATTACGGTACGTAACCATGTCTTCGATAGTGAGTACTGGCATGTTGTGTAAACGACCAAACGCGACGATCTCTGGTGCTTTTGCCATAGTGCCATCTGGGTTTGTCACCTCACATAGCACGCCTGCAGGCTGCAAACCAGCCATTTGCATCATATCGATAGTGCCTTCTGTATGACCACGACGAGTCATTACGCCACCAGGACGAGCACGTAGAGGGAATACATGACCAGGACGAGCTAAGTCATCTGGTTTTGCATTTGGGTTTGCTGCTGTTTTGATGGTTGTTACACGGTCAGCGGCAGAAACGCCAGTTGTTACGCCTTGCTTCGCTTCAATAGAAACCGTGAAAGCCGTTTGGTTTGCGCTGTTGTTGTTCACAACCATTGGTGGCAGTTCCAATTTGTCTGCTTGAGCGTCTGTCAGGCATAGGCACACAATGCCGCTGCACTCGCGGATCATCAGAGCCATTTGCTCATTAGTCAGGTGCTCTACGGAATAAATGATGTCGCCTTCGTTTTCACGATCTTCATCGTCAAGAAGAAGCACGCCACGGCCTTCTTTTAATGCGATAAGTGCGTTTTCAACGCGAGTAATTGGGTCGCCAAATTCGGCAAGTAGTGATGACTGATTCATGGTTAACTCCTAAATATCACCAGAATCAGGGCGGTATGAGGGATCGTCACATTCTATGCATGCAATGAGTTACCAACTGTAAGATGACACAAACCCACGCAATAAAAAATGCGATCCAAAAAGAAGTGCACCAGTGTTCATCAACACAGAACGTTGAGGAAACCGCTGGTGTTTTCTTATTCTCTTTCATCCGGACTATAACCGTCGGCTCTGGCATCTCACCAGATCTGCTGACCTCGACGAATCGAGCGCTCGCGGGCTCACTCAAAAGAGTATACCGCCGGTGGGGAATTTCGCCCCGCCCTGAGAACATTGAATCCAACCAATATGGTTAGAAGTAAAAAACTCCGACACTCAAATGAGTGGTCGGAGTAGAGATAGTACTGCGAACGCCTTGGCTTGAAAAGTAGATTGCAACTACTTGATGGAAAAGTGCGCTATCTGCTGAAGTGATCAGTTTTGATAAAGTGATCAATCTGCGCAGGTACATAGGTGTTGTAGATAAGACTAGTGTGAGTCTGTTTCGTCTCTATATGATCTTGCATGCCTTCTAAACGTGTTTCATCTACGGTCACTGTGCCATCAGACATTGTGTTGTCTTTGTGCATGAGAATCGGCCTTGCGCCAATGCCCATTGTGCCTGCGATGCTGCCGAGTTTTTGTGGGAAAGTCCAAACATCTTCGTGCTTGTTAAGGCCGTGATACGGTGAGTTACCAAGCATCGCACCGAATCCCAAATCTTGAATGCGAGTGACGATAGATGCGCCTTTCAGTGGCGAGCCAATTGCGATAACGTGGGACACCAGACTTGTCGATGGCTTTCTGTTCGCGAGGTATCGTTTAATCATCAAACCACCTAGGCTATGACCCACCAACACATTTGCAGTGAGTGGGTTGAGCGCATTGTCGATCGAATCAAACAGCGACTCTTCGTTAATTGAAACCGTGTTGTAACTCAATACTTGGGTCTCGTAGCCCAGTTTTCTCAGCTTTTGGCTAAGAGGCTGCATGACCAGCCCATGCATATAAAGACCATGTAAGATGATGATTTTCATAATACCTCCTAGATTTATGATGTTGATTTTATCCTACTAAATTCTCCATGAGACTACTGTCAGCGAATTAGCAAATCTTGCACTTCTTTTTGTAACAAATGACGATCTAACGTGGTTGGTTGCAATAGCTCACCAATATTGACTTCGATGCGAGACCAGAAACGAGTAGGGCGCTTCGTTAACGCATGTCCATTCTTGTGGCTGAAGAAAGAGCCCCATAAGCCTTTTAGCGCCATCGGAATCACAGGTACAGGTGTACGCTTTAAAATCTTCTCAACACCCGGTCGGAACTCGCCCAGTTTGCCATTTGAGGTCAAGCGACCTTCAGGGAAGATACAAACTACTTCATCGTTATTAAGCGCCTGCTCAATTTGTTCGAAAGCTTTTTTGTAAGTCTCTGCGCATTTGCGTGGCGAGCAGATTGGGATAACGCCGGCATGACGAAAAACATATTTAAGAGCAGGCAGTTCACTGATTGACTTGTCCATCACAAATCGAACTGGGCGGGTTGATGTACCCATTAGAATCAAAGCGTCTACATAGCTCACATGGTTTGCCACAATCAGTGCAGCGCCTTGTTCTGGGATATGCTGACGACCGGTTACCGAAACTCGATACAGACAGTGGCTCAGCAAGTAGCTAACAAAGCGCTGAGTAAACTCAGGTACTTGACGGTAAACGTAGATAGCCACGATGAAGTTACCGACGGCCAAAATGGCAAATAGCTCAACAATAGAGAACTCTAAAACACTTAACACCAAGATAGAAACAGCAGCGGAAGCGACCATAAACAGTGCGTTCATGATGTTGTTTGCCGCAATAGATTGAGCACATTCGCCTTCTTCTGAACGCGATTGGATAAACGCATAAAGGGGAACAATAAATACGCCTCCGCTTACACCAACCAAGAACAAGTCGGTCATTACTCGAATATGTGAAGATTGGGCAACAAAGCTTTGTACATCGTAATACTGACTTGGGAAAGATTCGATTGCAGGTACTGCCCATAGTAGGTCGGCACTGAAAATCGTTAAGCCCAAAATGCCAAACGGCAGAATACCCAGTTCAACTTGATTGAAAGACAGCTTTTCACATAACCATGAGCCTGTCGCGATACCAACTGAGAAAAGAGCCAACAACAGAGAAACCACAGTGCTGTCTGCAAATAGGTGTTCACGAGCAAAATTGGGGAATTGAGTCAGATAAGTCGCACCCATAAACCAGAACCAACTGATCGCTAGAATTGACATCCAAATACCGCGTTGTTTTTGTGCCAGTTTGAGTGTTTTCTTCAAACCAGTAATAGGTTCGAATTTTACTTTGTCATTTTTCTTACTTGGCAAAGAAGGGATGTTTGCGCTGCTTAAAAAGCCCAGTAATGACAGCGTAATCACAATGCAAGAGGCGATAAGCATACCATTTGGAATCGCAAGCAACAGACCTGCGCTTAATGTGCCAATCAGGATAGAAAGGAAAGTCCCAATCTCAACCCAAGCATTGCCTTTCACAAGCTCATCAGATTTTAGCGCTTGAGGAAGTAGAGCGTACTTCACAGGGCCGAAGTAAGCCGATTGAGTACCAGTCATGAAGAGTAGAACCAGCATTAGAATGGCACTCTGCGTCATGATAGACGTCGCAGCGCAACTCATGATCACTAATTCAATAAGTTTTAAGCGGCGGATTAACTTGGCTTTGTCCATGTTGTCGGCAATCGCACCAGCGTGGGCTGAAAACAGAAAGAAGGGAAGAATAAATAAGCCAGCCGCAAGGTTAACAAAGAGGTCGACCGACATCGGTAGTGAGTCAATTTGGCTGTAGGTTACCATCAACAAGAGAACATTCTTGTAGATATTGTCGTTCAGTGCACCAAGGCACTGAGTCACGAAGTAGGGGAAGAATCGTTTAGTGAGAAACATGCTGGCTCCGTAATTGCAAAATCGCGTTGAGATGGGAGCACTTTAAAGGTTGCGTTTTAGGAAGCCAGTGTGAAGAAAAGAGTTACGTTATGAGAAACCAAAAGTAACACTTTACGATACTTTTAGTTTCATAATTTTGTGATATCTCACTAATTGGTGCTTTCATGCGTTACGAGGTGAGCTTAGTGTCGAAACCAGACACTGAGCATTCTCAATGTGACAAACAGAATAAAACCAGAGAGTCCAATAAAGCCTAATGTCACCAAATAAAAGAACAGGTGCACCAAGCGAGCTTTCATTCGTTTGAAAAAAACGAGGCTCGGCGTAAGTTCAGGAACATGCTGAAAGCTTGAGATCATCACCCAAGCGGCAAGCGCCCACAACGCCGTTACGCCACTCGGAATAAGATAAGACTCCTTAACCATATCAGAAAGTTGCAAGAGCGTGGTAATGAACACCGCAAAACCACCAAAGGCAATGAGTATGAATAAAGGGAGAATAGGTCTTGCCTTGATCGATAGGCTTTTGAGTTTATCGAGCATCAGGAAGTCCCTATTTGCGTTCCCAAGGGTTAAACAACGGGAATGTCCAACGACGCATTGCAATCACCAGAGAGGTACCGTGCTTCTCGTTCATACCCAGTGAATCGTCGCTCTGACAGCTCTGATAAAACTCATCAATGACCTTTTGTAGCTTTTGCTGCATCTTTTTGTTGGTTGGCAAGCTCATTAAGCCCGTTGCCATCACTAGCTTTTCATCTTCAGCAGAGAAATAGCTCTGGAAGAAAGCTTCTTGAACTTGTTGCTGGAAGAAACGCTGAATAGGGCCACCTGTGTGCCACTTGAAAGTCGGGGAGATACGCAGACGAATCTTGTTGCCTGGCAGCAAGTCGATGATATTGAGGCGGTCGAGTTGGGCGAGCTTTTGTATCAGCTCTAACTCATCAAAGGTGTATTGATCGATGATTTGTTCGAAGCGATAACCATTGACCACACAAACCGCAACCAACAATAAGCCTTTATCATCAACCAGCTGTTTTTCTTGTTCTAGCGTGAGCGACTCGAGCCCTTTGTTGTGCGCTGCTGCCAGTTTAAATAACTCTGCCATTTCTAACCCAATCAGCTGACAGATACGCTCCAAGCGGTCGAGGCTGATTTGACTGCCTTCTGCCAATAAGCGTTTTACCGAGCCCTCGCTCAGTTCCAAGTGCTGCGCGACATCGACATAGTGTAAGCCAGATTGCTTGAGTTGGCGTTTGAGCTCTTTAATTAGGTCGTGACTTTCCGACATATTAACCTTCTACTTCTTGGCGCAACTGCTCTAGGTAAGACTGCATAAACGCTTTACGCTTCAAACCTTCTTCATATGCTGCTTTGGTGTTCATCGTCTCGACTATTTTAAACAATTTGGTTTGGAAATGATCGATGGTGAATCGTTTATCTTCCAATTCTCGATGCTCTGCAAACATGTCCTGTTCGTTATATAAGGCAGCATCAAATAACGTGCTCACTTGAATACAGCGTGTCACACCAATTGCACCAAGCGCGTCTAAGCGGTCTGCGTCTTGGACGACCTGAGCTTCCAACGTATTTGGTGTAATGTTGGCGCTAAAGCTGTGAGATTCGATCGCGTGGGCGATAGCGTCATGGTATTGAGCAGGATAGTCGATGCTTTCTAGAAACGAAATCGCTTTGGTCGCCGCAATCGTTGAGCTTTGTTTGCGGTTCGGGTGATCTTTTGGGTAAGTAAAGCAATCGTGCAGATACGCAGCAGGTAATACAACGGCTAAATCTGCGCCTTCTTGTTCTGCTAGCTGACGAGCGGTTTTGACTACGCGTTGTACGTGACTGAGGTCGTGAGCGGCATCAGTTTGCATCTCTTGCAGCATAAACTGTAGGAACTGAGGCTCAAATTGGCTGAGTTCTGCTAGGTTGAGTTGAGACATGGATTTCTTCTAAAAAATAAAGGCTTAGATAGAGTATGCCTAAGCCTTTATTAAATTACCAAATGAGACGTTGTTATTGAGATGTTGCGAAGAAAGCCTGGTTGTTTTATAGGGTGCGAGTGAATCGGAACGTTTGTACTTTTTGTTCTGCTCCGTCGATGTAAGCGTAGCTATCGATGGTCCAAACGTTTGGACCTGCAAAACCTAGCTCGACACGCACATCACCCGTCGGAATACCTTGGTAAATGACGTCGTTAATGTTCATCGGGTAGAAGTTGTAGCGATGGTTTTGTGATTGTTGTTCACCAGCAAAAGCAACCGATACATCTTTTGCTTCATTGGTCAGCGTCAATTGGTAGCCCGCTTGTGGATCGAACGTGAACGCGGCATTAAGGTCAACGCCTTGCGAATTGGTCACCTTAACATTTGCTTCTGTTGTTTTTGCTAGCGAGCCGTGTGCCGACAGACCTTCTAAACCTTTGAGGTTGCGATTGTGGTTCTGGATATTTACGTTCCAATCACCTACAAAGTTATCGATCTCTTGCCACTGTTGCGGGGCATTGGTTGCTGCTGTGTTCTGACCACCGTTAATACCACTAATCGCGTCATTGCGGCTGTCGTGGCGAATGTTGTCACGGTTATTGTGAATATCCGCGCCCGCACCTGCGACACCACCGGCGACACCACCCGCAACTGCGCCTTTCACGGCAAGCTCAGCATCCCCCGTCAAAGCGCCCATCGTCAGACCTAAAAGTGCACCACCTGCAGCGCCTTGTTTTGTTAATGCGTTTGGATCATCTTCTCCCGGAGTCACGCATCCTGCAAGTAGGGGAAGAGATAGCGCCGCGACCAATGTAGTTTTGTTGAAAATGTTCATGTATTTCACTCCGAGATGTTTGGTTCGAAGCTATTATTGAACGCTGTTTGATTAGGAATCTACTTATCTCGCTGATAACCGACAGTTATCACGCAAAAGTTTTGTTTGCTATAAGGCTCAAAATTTTTCTGTTTGGCTCGATTTGATGGAGGCAAAGAAAAGGGTCAACATTGCTGCTGACCCTAGGTTTTATTTTATTCTTTATTTTATAAGCACTAATTTTGACGTTGTTAGTGTTAAATCTGTGTTTGGGCGATTTGCGGCATTTTATTATAAAGCTCAACTAACTCCCTAACTTTAGTGTTTGTTACGAAGGAGTGCAAATATTTATTACGCAAATTGTCTATATTATGAAATTTAATTTGAATGCAATTCACAAAATTTCACATTCAAAAACACATTCAAACCATGAAGTGTCTCAAGTTTGAGCCCACCATAATTAGGATCTATCTTTCATGATCCAGATCAGTATTGATATCTCTTTAGAGGGATAGCATTCACGCGAAAATTGATAATTATAAATTGAGTCCGAGATATGCAGGATTTATATGAGCTAGAACGTAAGTTGGTGGAATACGGCGCAGATATGAAAGGCTTAAAGGTTGTACCTGCCATTGTTGATGAAGATGGCAAGGTTGTCTATTTAGGGAATACACCTTCGTTGCTAAGGAATGTCATTAGTTGCCGTAGACACCTAACACAGCGCGTGAAGAAATAAAAAAAAGGGTCTGATTCAATCAGACCCTTTTTTTGTTTAAAAGCTCAGTGATTAGCGTTTGTAAGTCACTTGCTCTTGCTCACCAAGGTGAATGTGTGTTGTCGCAGGCTGTGTTTCTGCAATCACTTTACCGTGACGAACAGAGTAACGAACTGGCACCTGACGACGTACTGCGTCAAAACAATTTTCTGCAGGAAGAATCAGTAAACTACCTGGCTTACCTGTTTCAATGCCGTGCTTGTCTTGAATGTTCAGTGTACGTGCTGAATTCGTGCTGATCAGATCCAGTGAGCTATTGATTTGGTCGTAACCCATCACCTGACACACGTGCAGACCCATATGCAGCACTTGTAGCATGTTTGCAGTGCCTAGTGGGTACCAAGGATCGAAGACATCATCGTGACCAAAACACACGTTGATGTTTGCATTCAGCATTTCTTTCACACGAGTCACACCACGACGTTTCGGGTAATCATCGAAGCGGCCTTGAAGGTGGATGTTCACCAATGGGTTTGCAACGAAGTTGATGCCAGACATGCGTAGCAGACGGAACAGGCGAGATGCGTAAGCACCGTTGTAAGAGCCCATAGCCGTTGTATGGCTTGCGGTTACCTTGTGGCCCATGTTGAACTTGTGCGCTAGCGCTGCAAGCGTTTCAACAAAGCGTGATTGCTCATCATCGATCTCATCACAGTGTACGTCGATCAAACGGTCGTATTTCTGTGCCAGTTCGAAAACGTAGTGTAGAGATTCAATACCGTACTCACGAGTGAATTCAAAGTGAGGAATCGCACCAATAACGTCAGCACCCAGTTGAACTGCTTCTTCTAGCAATTCTTTACCATTCGGGTAAGACAGAATGCCTTCTTGTGGAAACGCAACGATTTGAATGTCTACCCACTCTTTCATTTCTTCACGGACTTCTACCATCGCTTTTAGGGCAATTAGGGTAGGGTCAGAAACGTCAACGTGAGTACGAACGTGCTGCACACCGTTTGCAATTTGCCACTTAAGCGTTTGCTTCGCGCGTGATTTCACGTCTTCAATCGACAACATCTCTTTGCGCTCAGCCCAACGCTCAATGCCTTCGAAAAGCGTACCTGAAATGTTCCAGCTTGGCTCACCTGCTGTTTGCGTTGTGTCTAGGTGAATGTGAGGCTCACAGAATGGAGCGACAGCCATGCCGCCCTCTGCATCAAGCACTTCACCTGTGTAATTTAGTTCTACATTATTGTCTTCAATACGCTTGAATTGACCATCCTCAATCAAAATTTGCTGGAGACCTTCCTGTCCCTTTAGCGTTGCGTTCTTGATCAATAGTGTTGTCATGATGGTTCCTTACGCTGGCTGCTGTGCCAGTGTCTTTTTATTAAGAATAGGATTTAGAATCAGGTAGCTGATTGTGCCGCCTAGTACCGCATTCACAGGTACTACACCTGGAAGGAAGTGGCCTGCGGCAACACCAATCGCTACTGCGATAATGCCAGCCCAGTTAACCGTTTGGAACTCTGCTGCTTCGAAATTTGTGTAACGTTTACGGTTCATGAAGAAATCCGCAATGATTACGCCACCAATTGGTGGAATTGCAACCGATAGGAAGGTTAACCAGCCTACAAAGTTATTGTACAACCATAGTGCACACAATGTACCTACTAAACCGTTCGCCATTGAGATGTATTTACTTGGCAAACCAGTGATGTTGGAGAAGCCTAGACCCGATGCGTAAAGCGCGTTGTCGTTGGTTGTCCAGATATTCAAGCCAAGAACGATGATAGCTGGAATAAGAAGACCTTGCGCGATCATCACTTCTGAAATGTCCGATTGACCTGTTACCGCTGCACCAGCTGCGCCGAAGATGAACATCAGTGAGTTACCGATAAAGAACGCCACCATGGTGACCATCACTGCGCCTTTTGGCTTTTTGCCGAATCGAACGAAGTCTGCGGTTAACGTACCCGCACTGACAAATGAGCCCACTACCATAGCAAGAGCGACAGAGAAATCGATTGGTTGCGAAGGTTGTACTTTTTGAAGTTCTGCTACGCCACCAACGCTATTTACTGCTTCCACTACCGAGTAACCGCCTAGTAGGGCAATTGCTGGTACTGCAATCGCCGATAACACCATAAGTGCAGAGATACCAAAGTAAACCGTTGCGGTCATGAGTAGACCAGAAATGATGATAAGCGTGTTTGTATCGATGCCTGTTGCCTTGTTCACTGGAATCGCAAACATCGCTACGCCAACACCAAACCAACCAACTTGTGTGCCGCCAAGAAGTGCGGAAGGAAGCCAAGAGCCTTTAGAGCCAAAAGAGAAACGAGCAAGGAGGTGAGTAGAGAGACCAGTAGAAGCGCCGATGTAACCGAGGAAGGAAGTGTAAATACCGAGGATGAGGTTACCGATGAGAACAGCGAGGAAGAAATCGTCAAAAGAAAGGCCAGTACCGAGCGAACCGCCCGTCCACATACTTGCGGAGAAGAAAGTGAGTCCCAACATAACCATGGTTAATGAAGCAACGCCCTTTCTGGCACTGTTAGGAACTGGTCCTAGACTGTAGTTATTGTCTGCAGCCATTTTTACCTCCGCAAAGAAAATTAAAACTAATTATCGATCCCAACTTCTGGGCAAACGGCGCGTATTATCGTGATGTAAATCTCATAGTCAATGAGTTTTTTGTCATTTAAACGTTTACTTTACGCTTTCGTGATTTTAAGTCCTTTATAAACATAGGGTTATGATTTGTTTATGGAATGAAAAAAATTCCAGTTTCTACAATCTACGGTGGGTAAATATGTAATGAAATCGGTATCATTTGGTTTGTGGTGGTATTTAAGTTGATTTTGTATGTTTGCTTATGAATGTATGAAATGTTGGTTTTTTGGCATCAAAAGCAACCGTTTTCTTTTAGTGGGTGTTCTACTTTGTCCATAAATCAAACTTAAATTATGGAAGCTGAATGTAATTATGATGCCTTAGCGTTCAAATGTTGCTGAGTTGATTGTTTTAAGTGGTTTTTGTTTGTATTTTTCTTCATGTAATCGGTTGTATTTTTTTTGTTGGTTACGCGTTGGTCAATAGTGGAATGGTGAAATAGCGATTTTCTGATACAAAAGAAGATAGAAAGTAATGGAAACGAACTGGGTTGATGAGCATTTATGCCCGCCTAGAAAGTATTTTCTATGAGAGATAGTTGAGTTCTGAATGGCTGGGCCGGAAGTGAAGATGAACGTACAAAGTACAGATAAAAAAATAGCCAACCGCAAAGAGTGCGATTGGCTTATATACTTGTGAACAAAATTAAGTTCACTAACAACGTCAGTTGGCTAGGTGACCCTCGGCTTAAGAAGGGTCATCCATACTAATGCAGTTAGTGTGCCAACTTTATAACCGCCTAAAAATCGCGGTTTCTGTGACATAGGTTGCCTAAAATCTCTCATTTATTGCAAAATGCAATTTCGTTTTGCAATGTGTAATTATAATGCTAATGATGAATTAATTAACTAGAGCAATCGTTTTTACAACATTACTAGGCTTGCTGTTCCTAAAAAAGCGAAGAAGCCGACCACATCTGTCACGGTAGTCAAAATGACGGAACCAGCTAAAGCAGGATCGAGTTTCAATTTATCCAGAACAATAGGGATCAAAACACCAAATAGGGCTGCCGTTATGATATTTACGATGATAGCTAATGCGATGGTGCCGCCCAGTACGGTTGATTGGAACCATAAACCCGCCAGCCCACCGATGATCAGCGCCCAAAGTAAGCCGTTCAAAGAACCAATACCAAGCTCGTTTTTCAAGAGTGCAAAACGGTTACCCGGAGTGATCTGGTTTAACGCCATAGCGCGAATCATAAGAGTAAGTGTCTGACTGCCCGCGATACCACCCATAGAGGCAACGATTGGCATGAGAACGGCGAGAGCAACCACTTGTGAAATAACGTCTTCAAACAACCCGATAGTGACAGAGGCTAAAATAGCGGTTAGCAAGTTGATGCCCAGCCAAACCCCACGCTTTTGAGAGCTTTTTAATACCGGAGCAAATAAGTCATCGCCTTCATCCATACCCGTACCAGCCATTAAACGCGCTTCGTATATTTCACGCTGCGTGCTTAATGCAAATTGCCAATCCACTTCACCGATTAAGGTTTGGTCGGTATCCGTTACTGGCAACGCTGGCAGGGGGCTATGCTCCAACGCTTCTACGGCCTCAGACAATTCCATTTTACTGTCGAGTACTGTGACGGTTTCTATCGCTAAGGTTTTAAGGTGAACGTCTTCCTCACTACGCAAGATTTCATAGTAGTTCACCGCGCCACGAAACTGTTTCTTACGGTTGATGAGATACACCTGCTGCGGTGTGTCGTAACTGTAACGCTCCATTAGGCGTCGAGCTTTGCCAACCGTGATATTAAAAGGGAGAGTGATGATCTTACGCTCAGCCCAGCGGCCAAGTTCTTCGTCTTCGTATTCGTTGGCTTGATCGTAGAGGTCGAGTTCATCTTTCTCAATCAACTCTAACGCTTCATTGATAAACTCTTCAGGCAGAGAATCCGCCCATTCGATCAGAGATAAGTTATCTAGCTTGGCTAAGGTAAGCTTTAGCTCAACTTCAGAAAGTGCTTCGATGATCGAAAGACGTACTTCTGCACGCATTTCTGTTAGTACATCGATGTGCAACTCCATAGGTAATGCGCGCCACAATCTCACACGATCATCGATCGGAAAGGCTTCGAGAATCAGCGCAACCGCACCGGGTTCGAGGCCGCATTCGATAGAATCATTGAGAGCGGTGATTTGCTCCGCTTCTTCTGCTTGGACAATTTGTTCAATTAGAGTGGAAAGGTCTTGAAACTTACTCAACGAGCACCCCGACAGTCAGATTATTCTTATAGGCAGCGGATCAAGGTACTCGAAAGTAGCAGAAAAACAATAGCCTATTCGTCAATAATCTGTAGGTAAGGTGAGACCAGTTGGCGAATGTTTACTTTTGCGCCAATACGAGCGGCGAGCAAGTACATACCACCGATTTTTCTGTGCAGGAATAGTGCATCCGCTGGTGGGGTGTGCCAGTACTCTTGTTCCATGCTTAGAATGGTGCCGGCTTCTCGGAGTTTCTGAGCTAGGCCACTGGCTTTGAAGTCGTAAGGTTCATCAACCAACATGGGTTCACACGCCATTTTAACTAAGTCGAGAATTGCTTGGCGCTGTGCTGGCAGGATGGTTTGGCTGAAGAAGCCAATCTGTTCAAGCGCGCCATTCAAGCCTTGTTCGTCATTATTCACGACAGATGCAAAGGCTTGGCGGTAGCCAGTACTAAATTGTTCGCTGTATTCGCGAGTCGCCCCAAAGTCTAGCAAGCCGATTTGACGAGTGTTTTCGATATATAAGTAGTTAGCAAAGTTTGGGTCGGTTTGTACCATCTTGAATTCGAACAGTTCTCTGAACAGTAATTCGAGTAGGCTATGCATGACAAAATCTCGCGTACTCTGATCATAATGTTCGATTTGCTCAATCGGGCTACCATCAATGAATTCCATCGCGAGAACGGAATCGGAGCAACTTTCAGTATGGATCTTTGGCACAACAAAATGAGGGTGCTCTTTCAAAGCATCATGATAACGAATGGCAAATTGCGCTTCTCGTGCGTAATCGGCTTCATCATGCAGTTGATTTTTCGCTTCTTCGAGCAGTCCTTTGTAGTCGACGGACTCCGGAATCAACCCAACGACTTTGAGTAGTGTACCGACATTATCGACGTCGCTATCGATACTTTTTCTTATGCCTGGATATTGCACTTTGACGGCTAGATTATCACCTGCATCGCTGTAGGCCTGATGGACTTGCCCGATTGAAGCGCTGGCAATAGGTTTGAAGTTAAAGGAGAGGAACTCGGTTTTCCAGTTGGCGCCAAGCGAACCTTCCATAACACCGTTCAGTTGCTTCGCTGGCATTGGGTCTGCGTTGGAGCGAAGACGGGAGAGAATATCTGCGAGTTCAGGTTCAAGTACATCACCAGCATCCATTGACAGCATTTGACCGAGCTTCATTGCAGCACCACGTAAGTGCGCTAGCTGGTCGGTTAAGCGCGCAATGTTCTGCGGCGTCAGCAATAGGTCTTTAGCTTTTGGTTTGTTGCCTTTGGCAATCTGCTTGGTGCCTTCTGCAATTACGTTACCTGCGACACGGGTAGCAAGTGAAGCGAACTTGCTGAATCTTGAGATGCGATGTGTGGGTAGGCTTCTTTCCTTTGCCGACATGAATCTTCTCCGTTGTTTACTAACTAATTGTTATACGGGAAAAGTACGTGCTTGGATACAAATGAAAAGAAAACCGCCAGCGGAACTGGCGGCTTATTAGGGTCTGTTGACCTTTTGCGGTTAAATTTTGTTCGAGATAAAAGCGTTTTAATCGCGGCGAGAGGTTTGTAGCCTAGTTATTCTAAGCAAAATCCTCTCAACAAAGAGTAAAGCGCTTTTAGCCGAACCCTTCGGGCAGCGTTTGTGGCTCCTTTCTACTGCGTTATCGGCTTATCAGGTAGGGCAACTACATTTCAAAGCCTCTGCCTTGTATAAAGAATCCACAAACTGCTGCAAAAATCAGCTCAAAAGGTCAACAGACCCTAGTTTAGATAGAGTAGAAGAAGTACAGTTGAGACTTCATTCGGATGATGATCCCGCGAATCACATCTAAGAAAGCCATGAAGCCTATCGGTTTTTCACCGCTGACCCATGCGAGGCCAACAGAGCCAACAGGGATGTCGTAGCCTTCTGGCTCATCAATCTTAAGGCGAACAAAGTGGTGTTTGTTCTGCAAGTTTTTACCAGTTGTCACGCGAACAGAGTCATCGAAACCCATCAGGTTACCTTGTGATTCACCTGTCGCCTCAACAATACCTTCGACGGTTGCTGAGAAGATCTTACCTGGATAAACCGAAGAGGAGAATTCCGCAGGTTGACCCGGTTTGACGTTACGAATCGCTTGGTGATTTACTCGCATCAGTACGTACTTCTCGTTGGTGTACATATTGATACGTGGCATCGCCGATACACGCTGACCCTCACGGAGGATAAAGTTTGTCACAAAGCCATCGCTTGGTGCGTGCACTTTGGTGCTGTTTAAGTCCCATTGTGCTTTTGCAATTTGCTCATTGGCTTGGCGTAATTCTGCTTGCTTAGTCTCAACCGCTAACTCCGCTTTATGAATCGCCAACTTTGCACGTGAGATATCGACTTGTTTCTTCTTTATTTGAGATTCAAGCGTCAACACGTTATGGCGAGCCATATCGACAGTGCTCGATTGTTTATCAATGTCGCTTTCCGTGATGGTGTTTTGCACCACTCGGTTTTGCTCAACATAACGATCGAGCATCTTTTTCTGCAATTTGTGGTCAACTTTCGCTGCTTCCAACTGACTCTTTGATGTTTCTAAATCTTGAACAAGCGCTTCATGGTTCGCTTCTTCTATGGCGATGTCACCTTTCGCTGTTGCCAGAGCCACTTTGGCAGAGTCCGCCGATACACGTGCTTGATTCAGTGCGATTTCATATTGCGTTGGGTCGAGTTCGTAAATGAGCTGACCTTTCTCAACTTGTTGATTTGGCTTGATGTATATGTGGTCAACTTTGCCCTTCACGTTAGTTGAATCTGGGCGCAATTGAACATGAGGAGATTGCACCACTGAACCGCCGGACAAATCCATCGGAGTGAAGTTAATCAAGCCCACCCATACGAACATCAGCCAACCCAAACCGCCAAGGTAAGCGAACGATTTGGTCGCTTTGTTCCAAGGCATACCGACTAAACGGAGCAGATAGATGAAGAGTGCCCATACCGCTAAACCTTCTAACATTATGCCTCCTCTTGTGGCTGCGTTTCTGTTTGCGGTTTACTTTTCCATGTATCACGCAGATTGATGATGGCTTTTTCCATATCAACGAATGCAAAGATCACGGCTAGCACCCATACCCAGTGCCAGACAAATCCTATCCAGGTGAGGGCAGTGATAAGCCCTATCTGATGATGGTCCTTGCTGTGCGCCTTATTAATAGGCAACTCATGGATTTTCCAAAAGCCGTAACACGCGCCTGCAACACTCGCGATTAAAACGACGGCAGCGACAACATGTAACGCAGTATCTGCGCCTGTTCCGACAAATGGGACACTCAGTAAACTCATTAAACACTCCTCTATCAAACTGTCGGCTTATTTTGAGCAGGAATTGAAATGGATGAGTCTTTGTGACACATTCAATCACTACAAGATGAATTTTGATGTGATTGGTTATGAAAACAGTTCGATTCATTCGCGCGATGGGCATTTTAAACATGCATAACCTTGCGTTATCTAAATACAATTTGACGTCTGATGAGCTTGGGATTCCGTCTTCAGTCTTCCATAACCCTATGACCTTGATTCCGTTGAAAGCGGTCAGTGAATGGTATCAACGGATTGAAAGGATGAGTGGTGATCCAGACGTAATATTGAATGTCAGCCGAGATATCGATTTGCAAAAACTTGGACCTGTTGGGCGTTGGTTGTTTTCTGGTAATGATCTAGCCAGCACGATTCGACGTGTGAACTATGGCGTGAGTAACCTTCAGTCTGGGGCGTTCTTTGCTGGAGCACAATCGGGCAAGATCATTAAGTGGACGTACGACAATCCCTTTATTGATACCAATATAAAGGTTCACGATAGTATTCGTAGCGCCATTTTTATGATTAAAATTCTTCGAGAATTTCTAGGTAAAGATTATAAACCGCTTCGCGTATTGGTTTCTGGTTCAAGGAAGAATCATGATTTGTATAAAGATTATTTCGGGTGCGATATCGATTGGAGCCAACCCAAGACAGAAATATGGATTAACGGTGATGACCGTCTTGCTTCTCGGCAGGTAACTCATCGTGAAGACAACCGTTTAGCGATGAGCTTTTCCGACTTGGATGATTTGCTCAATATGCCCGATCCAGAAGATGAACTGAAAGTGATATATGAAGTGGTGCACTACAGCAGTCATTACGGGTTACCAACGTTAGAGCGAGTATCTTCTCTGCTTGGTTTATCTGATCAGCAGTTTCAACGCCGTTTGCACAAATTAGGGCTCAACTTCTCGACGGTATCAGGCTATGTATTGAGTAATGTTGCGGCAGGGTTATTGAGCAAACGCGTGAGTATTGATGATATTTCTGTACGCCTTGGTTATACCAATGTGGCGAGTTTCAATCGCATGTTCAAAAAACATCGTGGGCTGACGCCAAAGCAGTACGCGGCGCGCCTAGAAAAATAGCGTGACAAATCATGTATTAACAAAAAGCCCTCTAGGTTGAGGGCTTTGGTTCTTCTATGTTGTTAAGCGCTTATTCTTCGGGACGCCAGCTCAGTGCACTCGCAACGGCACCAATAGCCACCACGTCTTTTTGTTGATCGTTAAGCTCTGGAAGCATTTGCACTGCGATTGTACCGTTGGTTTGTACCGCAGCAATTTCTTGTGTGCCTTGCTTGAAGCTGTAACCCAATGGAATATCTACCGCCATCATTGAATCAGGGCTTGTGTGCACGGTTTCTACGTTGAAATGCGTGTTGCCAACGCGAACGCTGCCAGTCTCTTTCTTTTCTAGACTGATATCGATCAGTGCCGATTTTGGCTTCATTGCAAACTCACCGACTTTGACACCGTCTTGGGTGATTTGGCATGTGTAAGGGTCGTTTCCACCAAAATCAACACCCATGTAGTTCACTGACATACCACCACCTGTGCAGCTCAGTAACCAGGTTTCGCCGCTGTCTATGCGAGTCACTTCTGCACCCATTGCGCCTTCTTTGAACGAGATGCGATTGAACCAGCTTGAGTTCGAAGCACTGCGCGAGTATTTGCCTTTGTACTTACCGGCAAAATCAAATCGACCATCGGCTCCGAATCCCCAAAAATCGCCGTCGGTTTTTACTAACATTTCTGGTTGCGCTTTTACTGCATCAGTACGATCCATGACGGCAAGGCCACCACAGCCAACAAGGAATAGGGGAGCAAGTAGAGTAAGTTTCTTCATGTTTTTCATTGTTTATAGCTTCGTTACGTCTAAAGTTTGGTCGGTGAATTTGATATTTTGGATGTCGTACAACTCATCAGAGCCTGTGCTAGGACACTCAACAGTTACATTCTTCGCTTTGATAACGATACATTCCGCCAGTTTGTGTGGCACGATGTAGGTGTTGATGCCTCCTTCACCGTAAATACTGTTATCTTTGTTGTTGCCTTCGAAGGTGTTGTCTTGATCGTTACCGATGACATTGATTGCTTGGTCGCCAACGATCTTTACCTTTGTGAGCCACTGAGATTTGTAGGTGTATGCTTCTACCAAATCGTCTTTGTTTGGTGCCATACGGAAGGTAGGCACTGTGCCTGGATTCGTCTTCTCCGTGTAGAGTTTGACGCCAGCAGAGTCGATGTTCGCGGTGTATTGCAAATATCCGTGGAATAAGCCGCTAATCCAATCAACCGCTTGCGGGTCTTGGCTTTGCATTTCCTCACGCGTTAAAGCTTGGTAGCCGTCTAGGCCTTGCCCGTTTGCTTTTGCTACACCCATGTAAGCTTCAAAAGCAGCAGCAAAATATTCATGAGAGTAAGAAGGGCCGGTTTTCTTAACACGCTCCGGGTCGAAGTCGTCCGACTCCCAATCTTCCCAGTCTCTTTGTGTAGGACGCCACACGGTGGGCTTGCCAGCTTGCATATCGGAATAGATACTCAGTGCATGTGCTTGAATGCCGTTTTGCAGTGACGAAGTCGACGCGTTAGGCGCAATGCCTTGCGCTTGAACCAAATGTAGAATCTCTTCAAAAGCAGCGTCTCGGTCAGCATGCTCACCCAGATTAGCGCAGTAATCGGCAAAGTTGCTCATGTAATGGCAATCGCCTTCAACGGTCAATTCGCGATACATTAAAGATTGACTGTTCATCAACCAGTTTGGTGTGTCTGCGCTGTTCATTAAGGTTGTTGCAATCGAATCGATAAGTGAATCTAAGTCCTCTTCGCTAAGTGCCATCATGCCTTCCACAAACTTTTCTAAAGAACTGGTATCAAAAGTGTGCGTTAGACCTGAATCAGCAATTGCGTGGTTCAACTTGTCTTGACGAATAAGCTCACTGACGAAAATTTTTGTCAGCATCTCATCATTTTGATCGTCGTTTTTAGTCAACATCAATGTCGCGTCACGTGCTGCTAATGTCTTAGCGATGCGAGATTTGTCGGTACCGTATTTAGAATTCGGTTGGTTTGTGAGTAGGTGCTGGATAATTTTTGCGGCACGAAAGATTTTTTCATTGTTCACACCATCGTCAACCGCAACAATATGAAATGCATCATCATTGTTGGCTTCAGAAAGCGAGATTTTTACATAGTGGGTGAAGCCAGCATCAGCAGCTACCTTCAACTTAGTAGGAAACGCTGTAGAAACGACATTAGGGATGATAACGGTGTTCAATACCGGGGCTGGTGGCGTAGTCGTTGTCGATGTTTTCGAGCTGGAGTCACTACCACCGCAAGCCGTAAGGCTTACCGCGCACAATATTGCCAAAGGGGATAATTGAGCGAATTTCATTTTTTGTATTACTCACTGACTGAAGATTCGCCCGAGAATCTATGAGTAACAGGAATTTCTGTCTATATGGGCAAATGAAGTCATAACTGTTAGGAATGAATTCTTGTAAGGTTTTTAATTCGACTAATCTAAAATAATAATGGATTTATATGTTGAATTTGTATTAATTTTTAGCTTAAAAATCTTTTTAATTCTAATTATTTGGTTGGTAATTCCATTTTCGGTTTTATTAGCTATGCGTGTTTTTATAAATGTATGGTTTGTAAGTGTTTGTAAGGCATTTCTTGTAGGAAAAAGTGTCAATAGAGTGGGTTGCACCCTACAAATCGGACGATATACTTCTTCTGTTTTATAGATGGAGTGAATAAATCATGGTTAGCAATAAAATCTTGCTCGTAGAGGATGACTCTGAGATCGCTCGACTAACCAAGATGTATCTAGAAGCAGAAGGCTATCTTGTCACTATTGTTGATGATGGCTTGAATGCGTTAGACAGCATCAAAGCGTTTAAACCTGATTTAGTCTTACTCGATCTTATGCTTCCCGGTAAAGACGGCGCGATGATTTGCCAAGAAGCGCGCGGTTTTTATCAGGGCGTTATTATTGTGTTGACGGCAACTGATGATGAAATGAGTGAAGTTAGCCTGCTCAAATTCGGTGCTGACGATTACTTAACCAAGCCGATTAAAGGCAATATCCTTCTCGCTCGCATTGAAGCTGCTCTGCGTCGGTATCGTCGTCAAGTGGACATGGTTGAAACCGTGGAATTAAGCCGTTACGGAATTGACTTGTGTACTCGCCGTTCTAAAGCTTTCTATTTGGAACAAGATATAGACTTAACTGACTCTGAGTTTGAAATACTCGAACTGTTAATGCTTAACGTTGATAAACCTGTCTCGCGGGAATCTTGTTGTCAATTAGCAAGAGGTATCGAGTATTGCATTACTGATCGTTCGATTGATATGCGAATCTCTTCCTTAAGAAAGAAGTTTTCCAAAGCCCATATTCATACTGCTACCATTAAAACTGTCCGTAACCGAGGTTACATGCTGACGGGTAAATAACGATGTTCTCGACGTTTACTCGTTTATACGTAGGTATCATTTCTGGGTTAGCTCTGACGATCACTTTGTTCATTTTTATGGGTGAAGAGTTCATGCGTAAAACGGAAGTGGGGATATTTCTCGAAGACGGTGCTTACTTTGTTGATCAGTACATAGAGCAACGTGGGACAGAAGACTCGCTTTACAAAAACCTCACCGAAAAAGGAAAACAAGATTTCTTTATCTTCGACCTGACTTTGCTTCATGATTGGGATGGCTCAGCACCGTGCCACCATTGCGAATTGTTGTATCACTTACAAGGTATTCCCGTTTATTTGGTTGATGATACGTTGTACGCCGCCGTTTTTCCTCTGCCCAACACATCAGAAAGCTTAGTCTTTAAAGAGAAAGGTGATTTTTTCAGTCCCGATATAGATTGGGACGAGGATTCAGAGATCATCTTCGTCGTAACATTGATTATCGCCGTGATTCTTAGCTTAGGCGTGATGGTTTATATTCCGGTTCGAAAGTTGGAAAATCAGATTCGTCATTTAACTGCGACTCAACAACAGTTTGGTGCGGGAGAACTGAGTAAGCGCGTTGAGCTAAAGGATTTCTCCGCTCCAATACGCGAATTGGCTTGTGGTTTTAATACCATGGCGGAAGACATTGAAAGACAGGTTCGACAGAGTGTGATTTTCACTCAAGCTATTCCTCATGAAGTGCGTACACCATTAAGCCGTATTCAGCTCGCGACCGATTTAGCACGACGTTGTGAGGGGGCGCAGCAAGCTGAATTGCATGATGATATTGAACGGTATGTCGACGTAGTCAACCATCTCACCTCCGATATTGTGATGTTATCTCGATTGAATTCGAATAATCATTTGATGAACGAAACGTATGAGTTGGTGCACTTACCTCAATGGCTAAAACATCGACTGCACTATCATGATTTAGGGGCAGTGCTGTTGTTGGCTGAAGAAGCAAAAGAAGACCCTATGATTGGTTTGCAACCGACGCTAGGAAATTTGGTTATTGATAACTTGCTGCAAAACGCCAAGCGATATGGTGACGGTAAAGTGACTGTGACGCTGAGACAGGTTGAGCATTTTTGGATAGTTGATATTGAAGATGATGGGCCTGGTATACCAGAAGAGAAAAGAGAGGAAATATTTTTGCCGTTTTCTCGATTGGATAAAAGCCGTAACGCTGATATCAAAGGATTCGGGTTGGGCCTCGCGATAACAACCAGCGCCGCGAGGCTGCTCCACTGGGATCTTTCTGTTGGAGAAAGTCACTTAGGTGGCGCGCGATTTACCGTGCTTATTCCGACCAGCGATTAGGGTAGGCTTGGCGGTAATCGGGCGATTGAATACCCTCATATAAATCGTTACACGGTTCAAGTGGGCCTACAACCGTTCGGTACGGTAATACGCCAGCCCAAACGGGAATATCCATGTCTTCTGAATCGTCGTTGACGCCAAAATTGCTTATTTTTACCGATGCTTCGGTCAGTGGAATACGCAGTAGCATGGTGGCTTTGAGTTCTTTCTCATTACTCAAACGAACTTCTTCCGTTCTCCCCGGAGCGATCTGTTCGATAAAGTGATTCAGTAACCTGTCTTTCTCTAGGTTATTCTCCACCATCTCAAATTGCCCAAAGACCACGGCACTACGATAATGCGCGCTATGGTGAAACGTACTTCGAGCCAATACCCAACCATCAAACAAAGTAAAGGTAAGGCACGTTTGCACTCCTTGTTTGAGTGAGCGTAACAATCGACTGTTGTTGGCACCATGGATATACACGTAATCATCGACACGCCATGCCAACATGGGGATGACTACAGGGCCAGACTCGTTTGTTATTGCAATATGAGCGATCAGGCTTTCATCTATGATGGCGTGCAGTTTGCTAACATCAGAGACGGTTTTATGTACGCCTTTCTTAATTTCCGTTCTATTAGTATTGGATAACATTTTCTCTCCTTATTTGCTCCTCAATCTTTGATTGCAATGTAGCGTTTAACTGGTAGCTTAAAGAGAGCCAGTTTTAACTAATGGATGGATCCAGTTTGTCTTTGATTGATATCGGTGACCTGCATTTCAAAGAAAGTGATGGAACGCGTCAGCAAGCGTTGTTTTTTGCTATCCGCGAGAAGATTGTTCAAGGATTGTGGGCGAAGAATGGCAAGCTACCCTCTACACGAAAACTATCACAAGAGCTTAATCTCAGCAGGAATACCGTGATTTCTGCCTACGAGCAGCTAGTGGCGGAAGGGTATTTGAATAGTCAAAAAGGTTCAGGCTTTTATGTCGCCGTAGAATTGCCTGAACAATACCTGCCTGAACCGCGTCTAAAGAAGATGGATTCATCACCGAAAACCAACTTTGATATTAACCGTGCATTTGCTCCGGGGGTGCCTGATTTGGAGGCGTTTCCGATGGCGCAATGGCAAAAGTTACTTGCTCGCCATCTCTCCCGATCCTGTTTGCTCGGCAATCAAGATATTCAGGGCAGTTGGGTATTACGCTGTGCTTTAGCTGACTACCTTGCATCAAGCCGCTCAGTGAATTGCTCCCCAGAGCGCATCATTATTACCTCTGGGGCTCAGCAAGCGTTGTCGATTGCGACGATGGTTGTTCTCAAGCAAAGTGATAAGGTTCTGATGGAGCAACCGGGCTACGCACAAATGCGTAAGTTGATTCAATTTCAGCAGTATCAATTTGAGCCTTTGTTCGTACGAGAGAAACTAGGTTTTGATGTGGAAGCGGTGATCACAAGTGATGCCGATGCGCTGTATATCACCCCAAGTAATCAATATCCGATGGGCACCACACTCAATACCGAGCAAAGAGGAAAGATCATCAACTGGGCAGTTGAGCAATCACGTTGGATCATCGAGGACGATTATGACAGCGAATTCCAGTTTGCTCATCGCCCCTATACCAGCCTACAAGGGCTAGCGGCTCAAATGGGTCGAGATGATCGCGTGTTGTATGTGGGTTCTTTCAGTAAAGTGATGTTTAACGGATTGCGGCTTGGCTACCTTGTGGTTCCTGAACGTTTAGTGGAACAATGTTTGGTGGTTAAAGATGCGTTAAGTGGTGATTCACCTACGCACGCACAAGAAGCGTTGGCAGATTTTATCACTGAAGGTGGGTTATTGCGTCATATCCGAAAAATGCGCCGACTGTACAAAATTAAGCATGAACAAATGTGTTTGGCGGTTGAAAAGCACTTTGGCGATAGAGTTGCGGTGATCAGTCAGGCTGCTGGTCTCCATATTACTTTAAAGTGGCAGCAGGGAATTGATGAACATGAATGGACGCAGCGCGCTCAGTCAAAAGGTATTGTGCTGCGTCCGATGAGTTTTTATGAGCATTCAGGTTTTAGAACGCGAGATTGGCAAGGCGCTGTACTAGGCTATGGCAATGTCGCGTTAGTAGATATTGATGCGTTGGTTGAGCAACTCTCTCAGTTGTTTGAATAAGGAGTAGGGTCTTATTCAGTTACCCGTCTAATGTGCTTTTTTCGCCATTGCCTCCACGGTAAAGAGAGCACGACAAAAATAGTAACAGCGTAAAGCATAGACCAACCTAAACAAATGAATACCGCGGTGCACAACACAAGAGAAATGCCCGCGAGGATCTTTCCCCAACCTTGTAGCAATTTGTAAGCAGCAAGCATTGCCAATAGATAGACCAGAACAAAAATACCATTCGCGAGTTTGAGGAAAAACTCCAGATCTAAACCAGATAGTGACCCAATAACGCACGAAACTAGCAAAATAACACCAACAACGAGAGTGGCATTTGCGGGTACACCGCGCACAGATACCCTTGCAATCGCACTATTTGGTTTATGTTCTCTTGCTTGCGCCCAAACCATTCGAGAAAGGCTTTGCGTATAAAGGTTTACGCTGGCAAAGCATGCAGAAAAGCCAACCACGCTTATTATCCATTTAGCGTTTTCACCAAATAGGTGGGCGCTCAGCCAAGGGATCGATGCGCTATCGAATTGGGTATTGCCATAAGCCCCAAACTTTAGAATGACGACAGAACATGCCCAGTAAGTGATTCCTGCAACAAAACAACCAACGATGATGGCAATCGGGAAGTCCCGTTGTGGGTTTTTAAACTCTTCGCCCATATGAGCAAAAGCTTCTATTCCAACAAAACACCAGAACATCACGCCCAAAGCCGCTGCAATCGACCACGTTGAATCCATCGTAATGACAGGCATGGTTAAATCGACAGGACCAACATCGCCTTTCCACAGAAATGCACCGACCAGAGCAAAAATGCTCAGTGCGATGATGGTTTGTAAGCGACCTGATGATTTGGTACCGAGCAAATTGACCACCATTAACAGAGCGACCGTGAGAATTTGAGCGAAAAGGTGATTACTAATGGACTCTGGTAACAGTTGTTGTAAAAAGCCTGCAGCAAGTGCGACAGCAGCAGGCACACCAACAGGAATAACGCTAACGAACAACCACGCCACGCTGCTTTCTAGCTTACTATTAAAGGCTTTACGGACGAAAAATGCTGTACCACCAGCACTTGGATAGCGTTTGCCTAACTGAGCGAAGGTAAGCGCGATAGGGCAAATGGCAATGAATAAAATAATCCAAGCCCAAAGTGAGAAGTGACCTGCAATGCCAGCGGTAATCGCTGGGATCATAAATAGACCCGTGCCCATTAAGGTAGTTGAGAGCTGACCGATTCCGGATATCAGCGTAATGTCTTTTTTGAGTTGTTCCATAACGACCTCTGAACGTCTAGGTAATGCGAGCCACAAGCATATCTAAATTCTGCACAGCAAAATGATGTTGTCGACCGTCAAAATGACGGTTGTTTTGCCGATAAACCGCAAATTGTCGGTTTTCAATAAGTTGTAATTGAGTAGAATGGCAAAATTAAGGAAAGCTTGGTGATGTTATGGACAAATTTGATCATCAGATCATAGACCTATTACGGCAGAACGCCCGTCTCTCTATTACTGAAATCTCAGAGCAAGTTAGCCTGTCACGTTCAGCTGTGACAGCTCGGATCAAAAAGCTTGAAAATGACCAAGTCATCCTTGGCTATCATGCCGATATTGCGATATCTAAAGAGTCGACGATTTGTGCTTACATGGCACTCAAATTTGATACCTCCGCTTCTAGCCATCATTGCGACAATTACGCTAATGACCTGTATAAAATCGATGGTGTTAAATGGTGTCACGCTATTAGTGGTGAAACCGATATGATGCTGTTTGTCGAAGTGCCTAATATCGCGCGTCTCAACGAGATTCGAGATTATATCCAAAACTATCCAGAGCTTCGTAACGTGATGACACATACCGTGTTAACGGAGTTTTTCAATACCACAGGGAGTAAGTTTGTAAAATGAACGAAAAAGACATCGTCCTCAATTTTTGGAACGTAATGGCAAGCAATGACTTCTATGCGGCGGCAGAGTGTTTGTCAGCTGACTGCGCCGTGATTTGGCCATTAACTAAAGAAGTGATTCGAGGTAGAAAAAACTTTGCAGAGCTCAATTCAGCTTATCCTGCAGACGGGAAATGGACCTTTACTATCGAACGCATCGTGGCTGATGCTGATCAAGTCGTTACCGATGTGATCGTTAGCGATGGTGTACGTTCGGATAGGGTAATTACTTTTCATACTGTCCGTGATGGCCTGATTTGCAAACAAGTGGAATACTGGCCGGAAGATTACGCCGCGGCAGATTGGCGTGCTCAATGGGTTGAGCGTGCTGAATAACATCAACCTGAATCTACTGCGCTCTTTACATGTCCTACTTGAAGAGTGCCATGTGAGCAGAACTGCCGAGCGTTTGCACATCACTCAATCGGCGGTAAGCCGTCAATTAGCGCAGTTACGTGAATTGTGCGGTGATCCTTTATTGGTTCGACAGGGTAACCAACTCATTCCAACACCAAGAGCATTGCTTCTAAAAGAGAAGTTAGATGACTTATTAGCAGAATTCGACCATCTTCTCGATGACAAGCCTTTTGAACCTGAGGATTGGAAAGCGGAGTTAGTATTTGCATCAAGTGATTATGTCGCCCAATACGTTCTCCCTGACATTGCCTCTCATCTGAGTGGCTTTGCTCCTCAGTTAGATATGGCGTACCGACTGTGGCAGCCAGACTTTCTCGATAAGCTTCATGAGACTGGTATCCATATCGCGTCTTCCATGTATCCAGAGAAGCCTCAGGGTGTATCTAGTGTGAAGATTGGTGAAGACTCATCAGTTTGTTTGATGAAAGCTTCTCACCCGTTAGCAAAGCAAGACAGTATCAGTGTTGAAGATTTAATTTCTTACTCCCACATTAAAGTTACGGGTGGTGGGGACAAAGATTCGTACACCGACTTAGCATTAAGAGAACTAGGGCAAACACGTCATATTACGTTCAAAGTGCCTTTTTTCTCTGCTGCCATCAATCGCTTAGTTTCTAGTGAACATCTGATGGTGGTTCCAGAGCATATTGCGGTCAATCTTGCGAAGCATTGGGACTTGGCCCATAAAGCACTGCCTCTCGAAACGCCTATTCATCAGTATTGGTTAATGTGGCATCCAAAATACGATACGGATCCGGCGCATAGATGGGTGCGGGAAGAGATTCGTTCGGTCATGCAGATTTCAGAATATTCCATTCGATAATAAATGCATTATTTAGTTATGATTTGAAATCATGATTAGTATGAAAAACTTTGATTTCTAATTATACCTGTTCCGTTGATAGATTAGCGTCAAAGAGGGGAGATTCTTATGACACTAACAGTTTGGTTATCACTTTTTACCGTGTGTTTATTAGGGGCAATGTCGCCAGGTCCAAGTTTAGCGATTGTTGCTAAGCACTCGTTAGCTGGTGGCCGCGTGAATGGTTTGGCTACCGCATGGGCGCACGCGTTTGGTATTGGTATTTATGCGTTCATTACCTTGATAGGTTTGGCAGTGGTACTTCAACAAAGCCCGTTGCTATTTAAGACGATCAGTTTGGCAGGTGCAGCTTACTTGGCGTATCTCGGTTTCAATGCTTTACGTTCAAAAGGTGGTGTAGCAGCGAAGCTAGAATCTGGTGAAGAGACGACGGTTTTACAATCGGCGCGAGAAGGTTTTCTTATTTCGATTCTAAGCCCGAAAATCGCACTGTTCTTTATTGCATTGTTCAGCCAATTTGTTGCACTTGGTAACGATCTAAGCAACCAAATGATCATCGTCGCGACGCCATTTGTTGTCGATGGTTTGTGGTACACCTTTATTACCTTGGTGTTGTCGAACTCTCGCGTTGTGGACCGTATTCGCTCAAAGGCAGTACTGATTGACCGACTATCCGGCATCGTCTTAATGCTATTAGCTGTGCGAGTGGTTGTGACGATTTAACCAAGTCGAACGCATTGTATAAAAAGTAAAAAGGCTACCGCGATGGTAGCCTTTCTTGTATATGGCAGACAAAAAAACATCCTAACTCTTAACGAGATAGGATGTCAGCAAAGAAGGTTGCTCAGGAACATAGGGGGAGTGTGGAACCTTCAGAAACGCTAGCGACGAACTTCTTCAAACTCGCCTTCAATCGCGTCGGATTTGCCCGTATTGAATTCATATTCTTCATGCATTTCTTGCTGCATTTGCTTCACGCGCTTTTCAATACGTTTACCAGTGATCAGGGCTGCGATGGTCAAAGGAATCGCCATGATTAGGCTAAATACCAAAGTAAAAAAGCCAGTAATCAGTGCTAGTGCAGTAACGATAATTCGATTCATAATCATGACCTCTCTTTCAATCTATGGGTTCATATTAGTGCTCTGAACATGAACGAAACATGAATATAGCGTTCAAGTTGGTTAATTAATGTCTGAGGAATGTCAAAGAGTCTTAAAAACGAAAAAACGCCTGAGGTCATCAGGCGTATAAACGGGGAAGAGCTATTAGTAATGCGCGGGGCGCTTATTATTAAAAACAAATGCTGAGGTGCTACTCGTTACCTATTGTGGTTAACGTTGTGGAGCAAGGTTTCACCTTATCGAGGGAATGTTTGGTAACGAACACCCATCATTTGTTCCATACAGTGCACAACTTGGCAGCTGTAACCGAATTCGTTGTCGTACCAGATGTACAATACACAACGCTTGTCTTGTGCGATGGTCGCTTGTCCGTCCACCACTCCTGCGTGACGAGATCCAACTAGGTCGCTTGATACGATTTCTGTCGAATCTGTGTAATCTATTTGAGCAGAAAGCTCTGAGTTTAACGCCATTTCACGCAGGTAGTCGTTCAGTGAATCACGGTCTACATCTTCACCTAAGTTTAGGTTTGCAACAGCCATTGATACATTTGGAGTAGGGACGCGAATCGAGTTTCCAGATAACTTACCAGCTAGTTCAGGCAGTGCTTTTGCGACGGCTTTCGCAGCACCTGTTGAAGTGAGAACCATGTTCAAAGAGGCACTGCGACCACGGCGATCGCCAGAGTGGAAGTTGTCGATGAGGTTTTGGTCGTTGGTATAAGAGTGTACCGTTTCAATATGACCCGAAAGAACACCATACTTGTCATTTAACGCTTTAAGGACCGGTGTAATGGCGTTGGTTGTACAACTCGCCGCAGAGATGATGGTGTCATCTTCTTGAATCACAGATTCATTCACACCAAATACGACGTTCTTGATTTCACCTTTACCTGGCGCAGTAAGCAGCACCTTTTCTGCCCCGCTACATGCTAGGTGTTGGCTTAGTCCCTCTGCATCACGCCAAACACCGGTGTTATCAACAACAAGTGCATCGTTAATACCGTAAACCGAGTAGTCCACATCACTTGGGTTGTTTGCGTATATGATTTGAATGTAGTTGCCGTTGATGATGAGGGCTTTGCGCTCTTCATCGATAACGATGCTGCCATTGAATTGACCGTGTACAGAGTCACGGCGCAATAGGCTCGCACGTTTTTCAAGGTCGCCTTTTTTACCGCCACGAACCACAATCGCACGCAAACGAAGTGGGTAACCTGGGCCGCTCTTTTCAATCAAGAGGCGAGTCAATAGGCGACCAATGCGACCGAAACCATAAAGAACCACATCACGAGCCGCTAAAGAAGAATCAGCATCACGGGCACCGTGCAAAGCTGTGTGCAAGAAGTCGTTTAGGGCAGAGGTGTCTTCGTGATCTTTCCAGTACATACCAGCAAGCTGGCCAACATCAACACGGCAAGATGAGATGCTCATTTCGCACAACGCTTGAATGATCGGCATGGTTTGTTCAAGAGATAGAGGACTTCCAGTGTAACGTCTTGCAATGCGGTGAGTTTTGAGAATGTCGATGGTGGTGGCGTTGATAAGTGTCTTACCAAAAAGAACTACTTCAATTCCTTTTTGACGATATAGCTTACCAATAAGAGGGGAAATAGATTCAGCAATCGTTTGGCTTGTTTGCCAGTCTTGGAGATATTTCTCTGGACTCATTGTTGTTTCGGACCTTTCACGTTTTGGGGGCTGACCTTACTTTCAGCTGTTACCTCAACGGTAGAGCGTGAAGTGAGGGTGTTATGTAATTGGGTTGTAATAATTATGTGTGCGGATTGTACGGGCGGAGGTCTTATTCTGCTAGGAAAAATAAATCCAGCTTAAAGTGTGGCAAATCGTCTTTTGATTAGTTGATTAATGTGACTAAGGCAGGATTTTATGGGGATTGACTTTTTACAAATATAAAACTTAATTCGTGACTATAAAGGATCATCTCAAATAGAAAGGTTGCAACAATGATAGTTACCATTTGGAATTTGTGATGTTTGTATTCTTTAACACGAAAATGGTAAACGTCTTATCAACTTTTTAATGACCGTCTAGGGTTCACCAATGGTCTATGTCGATTTAACCAAATCTGTTTAAAAATGATGCTGCAAAATTTTGCAAGCAGTCACACTTTTTGTTCGGTTAACCTTGGTGCAACAAAGGGCGCTAAGTGTTGTTTTTGCCTATTTGAGCAGATAAGCGAAGCAAAAGCGCCAATAAAACCCTTCGCATAAGTTCATATTCAATTTATGAAAGTAGTCTAGTATTAATTCGAGGGCCTTTTCTTAACTCGGGCGAACGGATGATAAAACTTTCTATAAAATTACGTTTAGCTCTACTCGCACTGTTACCTGCGGTGGTTATTTCTGTGTTCGCCGTTCACCAATTTTCTATTAACTCTCAACGAGTCGCCAGACTCAACCAAACCGTCAGTAATATTCAAGGCTTGAAGTTGATTTCTGAAGCATCCCACTTTGTGTATGAGATGGAGAAAGAACGTCATCAATATGGAGAAGAGCAACCTCTTCCGATCGAAGTCAAAGTTCAACGAGACAAAGCTCTCGCGATTTACGACAAGTTCATGCAAAACAGTCACACAGTGGAATATTCCAATGATTTAAAGCAAGCCATGCTAGATGTGATCTCCGGCGACATAAAGGACAGTGTGGATGCAGGAGATTGGTCATTTCGACTCTTACAAGAGATGTCTGAGGCATTTGTTCAGCATTACCATCTATTTGACAGTGACGAAGCGCATTGGATGCAAGACTTCATTGCTTACCTCGCACAGCTTTCTTATTGGACGCAAAAAGAGGCGTGGCTGACCTATCGCTTGGTGTTAGAGCCGGAGAGTAAGCCCAATCAAGGCATGTTTTTCCAATCAATTGAGCGGCAGCAGCAAAGTTTGGAAGGGTTCATAAAGCTGGGGGCTTCAAATGAGCAAGTTGAGAAACTATTGGGCCTGTACACATCGCCGCGCTATCTTTCTAGCATTGAAGCTCGTGGGCGTTTGATGGCAGGTGAGTTATCGCAATCGGACTATGTAACTTACCTTAGAGACCTTGACCACCGCGTACAACGCTTACAAGTAATGACGGCAGGGTTCACTCAACAAGTCGAGAGTGCATTGTTAGTACAAGTCAGTTCGCAAAAACAAAGCATCACGCTGATGACGTCGGGAGTCATGGTCATCATCGTCTTATTGTGTTGGCTGGGGTTTGGTACTTGGTATCGAGTGCACAGCAAACTGGACTCTATCATTCACTCTCTCAACACGCTCATCCATGAACACGTTAAAGGGGAGAAAGTGGCCGTTGATGGTAATGATGAGTTCACCATTTTCGCGCAGCAAGTCAATCGTATGATGGAAGAGCAAAACCGACAGACAGAAGAGATTCTAAAAACCAAAGAGTCAGCTATCTCGGCTAACAGAGCAAAGTCAGTTTTCCTTGCCAGCATGTCCCATGAAATACGAACTCCATTGAATGGCATTATTGGGATGACGGAGATTCTGTCCCAAAGTGACCTTTCAGTTCATCAGAAAGAAGTCTTAACCGATATCGATACTTCGTCTCATACGTTGCTGACTCTTCTGAACGACATTCTCGATTTATCGAAAATTGAATCTGGTCACTTACAGCTTTCCTTAATCGAGACTGACATTCGCGAGGTCGTTTATCAGTCAATGATTTTGTTTCAATCTAAAGCAACGTCCAAGCAACTGGAACTAAACATTAACCTGGATGAACGTATTCCTCCACGCATTATGGTCGACGATCACCGCATCAAACAGATCATCATGAACCTAGTCTCGAATGCGGTGAAGTTTACTCATGAAGGGCACATTTCTGTCGACGTTGATTACCAAGAATCGACGACGCAAAAGAGCGTTTTCTTAACGTTTAGAGTGACAGATACAGGGATAGGCATTGAGCGAGACAAACTGAATACCATATTCGAACCTTTTACCCAAGAAGATGAAGGCATCTCGCGTCAGTTTGGTGGTACTGGATTAGGCTTAGCGATTTGTCGTCAATTGGTTGCCATGATGGGCGGCAAATTAACCGCGACATCATCGAAAGGGATAGGAACCCATTTCGAATTCTCAATCGAGGTAGAAGTGCTACCAATTGTTGGTTGGCGTTCAGAATTAATTCGAACGGGCATACTCATCACAGACCAATACCCTTACACCGACCAAATCGTTAAAGAATGCCGTTTAGCAGGAATACAACTTTCAGAGGTTAAGCGCATTGATGATTTGACCTTTTCTTCAAGAGAAGCCGAAGTCATTTTTTACTGCCATGATGGTAAAAGTACGTTGGACTCGGCCATCGATGAACTAGAGAAATATGTCGATGTGAGTCGAATCATTGTTTGTCAGCATCATCTCACTACGACCTATACCAACTCAGAGCGCATTCATGCGGTGTTGACTCAACCCTTCCTTGGTAATCGCTTCAGACATGCCATTGATGAGCTTGCTCAAGTCGAACAGAATAATAAAAGTTACGATGTCACGGCGTCGGCTGTCATTCATAACATTAACCAATCTCGAACTCATCGCCGGATTTTGATTGCAGAAGACAATTTGATGAACCAAAAGATTGCCAGTTTCTTTCTTGATAAAGCGGGCTACGATTATTTAATTGCCAGTAATGGACAAGAAGCATTAGAAGCCATTACAAAAGGAGAGCAATTTGATGCGATTCTGATGGATTGCATGATGCCTGTGATGGATGGCTTAACCGCCACAAAAGAGATACGTCGTTGGGAAAAAGAAGTGGGCAGCGATAAGATCACCATTATCGCTTTGACCGCGAGCGTACTAGAGGAAGACATTCAGAACTGCTTTGCGGCGGGGATGGATGCATACTTACCGAAACCTTACAAATCGAACCAACTATTTGAGTTGTTTAATGAACTAAAGCTTGCTTAAATCGCTCTGATGGGCCCTATGGCTACCGAACGATAATGAAAAGGAAGTAACATGTTCAAACTTGCTGTTATTGGAACTAACTGGATCTCCCAACAATTTGTTGAAGCGGCCATTCAAAGTAAAGAATTTTGCCTACAAGCGGTGTATTCACGTGATATTGATAAGGCACGTTCGTTTGGTGAACCTTATAACGCAGCGTCTTATTACGATAGTTTAGAATCCTTAAGTAAAGACTCAGATATCGATGCGGTCTACATTGCTAGTCCTAACTCTTTTCATGCGCCTCAAGCTATTCAAATGCTAAACGCTGGTAAGCATGTCATTTGTGAAAAGCCCATGGCGTCTAACTATCCTTTGGCACAAGCCATGTTTAAGGCTGCAGAAGCAAATGGCGTGGTGCTGTTCGAGGCCTTCATGTCGCCATACACACCAAACTTCCAAGTGTTGAAAGACAGCTTACCGACGATTGCCCCTATTCGTCATGCAGCGATTAGCTACTGCCAATACTCCTCTCGTTACCAGAAATACCTAAACGGTGAAAACCCAAATACCTTCAACCCAGAGTTCTCTAATGGCTCAATCATGGACATTGGTTATTACTGTGTTGGTTCTGCGATTGAACTGTTTGGTGAGCCGAATAGTGTTCAAGCAAGTGCTCACATCTTATCATCAGGCGTAGATGGTTGTGGCAGCGTAACACTGGCATACGATGGCTTTAATGTGAACCTATTACACTCTAAGGTGAGTGATTCACTCATTCCAAGTGAATTTCAAGGTGAGCGGGGTAGTGTGATTGTCGATATGATTGCGACAGGTCGTGGTGTTGAACGCATTCCGCGCGGTGAAGATAAAGAAGTCCTAACGCTGCCGCAAGAAGAGAACCACATGTTCTATGAAGCTCAAGCCTTTGCTAAACAACTTAAACTGGGTGTGATGGATGATCAAATGAAGCAGCGTTCATTGACCGTTGCAAAAGTACTGACCGAAGTAAGAAGGCAAACTGGCGTGGTTTTCCCTGCTGATAAGATGTCTTTACTTAGTTGAGGTTAGTTCGTTCAACTTCTCGTTTTTAAAACAACAAAGCCCTCGCCGTTGAAGTGAGGACTTTGTTTTTCAGCGTTACTCGAAAGCGTCGTTACATTGAGACTTGTTGAGCTGAGAGCTTATTAATGGTTTTTTGGTACGTAATATAAGCCGCGATTCCAGCCATAAGGTTACCAATACAAGCGCCAATCAGTAGACCTTGAATGCCTCCCACCTGAGCCCCTACCCATAGACACGGTAGGAAGAACAAAAACAGGCGCAGGGCTGAGATGGTTAGTGCGGTATAAGATTTCCCCAGTGCGTTACAAATCGACACCATCAACATGCACACCCCAAGTGAACCTAAACTGATCGGGACAATCATCAAGTGCATGTGCAAGACTTGTTCTACTTGAGTATCACTTGTCATAAGTAAGGCGAGTGGGTTAGCTGCGGCAAAGGTTACTAGCGCAATCAACAACTGGAAACCAAGGATGAACTTAACGGCAATAGACACCAATGCACGAATGTCGGTGTAGTTTTTCGCTCCTAATAAGCGTCCGACCATCGGCGGCATTGACATGGTTAACGCCAATACCGATACAATCGCAAAAAATTCATAGCGCGAGCCCAAAGCCCAAGATGCAACTGCCGCCGTACCAAAGCCTGCAAGTAGCTTGGTCGCTAACATAGATGATAGAGGTGGTAGAAGCTGGCTGATCATCGCTGGGCCCATGATATTACCGATGGACGTGATGCTCTTAACCACATTCAAATCCTGCCACTGGAAGGTTGCCCAATGGTTTTTTTGAACACGAGGAGCGACGACCAATATACCGAAACCAAAGGCGATGACGGTGGCAATTGCTGCGCCGTTAATCCCCAAATCAAACGTGAAGATAAACAACGGATCGAGCACTAAGTTCACGCCGCTGGTGACCATCATCATGGTGCCAGGTAGCATGGTGTTGCCATTTGCGCGGCAGATACTGTAGTAGAAATACAGCACCGCACCTACCCAAGAACTCAACAGCCACCAAGGCCAGTAACTGTCGATAATTGGCATTACGGTATCAGGTGCGCTCAACAGTGAGAGAATAGGGTAGCGCAACAACCAAATGAGCAAGCCGAATACTGCTACGCCCACCGATCCGATCATTAAAACCAGACCGCCTAATTGCTTTGCATAGCGGGTATCGTTTGCGCCTAATGCTTTTGAAATTACAGCGGTTGTTGCAATGCCAAGGCCGACTTGAATACCGATAACCACCATTTGAAGTGGTAGAGTAAAGCCCTGTGCAGCGAGAGGTAGCACACCTAGTTGGCCTATGAAGGCGCTGTCGACTAGCTGAAAGCTCATCAACGACAACACACCAAAGAGCATTGGCCATGTCATAGTAAACAGTTGTTTTGCTAGCGTCGGTTGTGCGGTAGAAGAAGTTAAAGGCATAGGAACGTTGAATGTTTTTGGAACTGAAGTTGATTTTATTGTACACAGTGTACAACAAAGAGACAAAAAGAAACCCCGAGCAAGTTATCCCTGCTCGGGGTTGAATTCTGAAACTAATTCGACTTATTTTTTGCCGCTAGTTTGCTTGTCTTCTTCAGTCAGTTCGCGGATACGACGGCTGATGTCACGACGTGCTTTAGAGATTTCTGCACTCTTGATGATGTGATCGTCAACGCGGTCTTCGTAATCAGCTTTCATGTTTTTGATGATCGCTACGATTTCGTCGTGAGTCATTTCAGGTTTGATGTAGTCTAGTAGGTTCTCTAGAAGGTCTACACGCTTACGGTTATCACGAACTTTTTTCTCGTTATCAAGCAGCTCACGTTTTAGTTTGTTTTTACGACGAGCTTGGTTCACGATTTCAAATACGCTACTCATGGTTCCCTTTCCTAATTTGTGAATATCTGACTCGATTAAAGCACAACATCTCGTGGCATAACAGTCTTTAGATCAAACGTGGCGTAGGGTTGAACATTTATCCACCAATTCTGATGTGTTGTTAACACTCGTTACTGAAAAGCTTGGATTATCGTTCACTGAAATGCACCGACTCGTTGTCATAGGAGTTTTGACGCTATATTATCAGCTTTATTAAAGACAATATGATGAAGCTCGAAATGAACTCTGGTAATACTGCGGAGCAAGTCGAAAGCCAAGAAATGGAATCAACCACCGACTCATTGGCAGATAAACTTAAAGCGGCTTACGTTACAGCAAGAACACAACTCGAAATCACAGAAGTCGAACTCAACCGTTCGAAGATAATGATGGTTGATGAGAATGGAAAGATGACCAAAGTGTCGATCTTATCAGAGCATTAAGACCTACCCCGAATCGCAAAGGGTGTCAGGTCCATGCGCTATGCTTTAGCCTGATACCCAAATTCAAATGCAAAAATAATAAGGAAATGCATTATGAAAGTTGAGTTAACGGCAATTGAAGCACGAGTAATTGGTTGCTTGATCGAAAAAGAAGTGACTACCCCCGACCAATACCCTCTCAGCCTTAACGCGCTAACGAATGCGTGCAATCAAAAAAGTAACCGTGAGCCGGTTATGTCTTTATCTGAAGCTGACGTTTTAGATGCAGTGGATGCGCTCATTGAGCGTCGACTTGTAAGTGATGAAAGCAGTTTTAACAGCCGAGTGAGTAAGTATCAGCATCGATTCTGTAATACAGAGTTCGGCGATTTACAGCTTAGCGTACAAGAGAAAGGCATCGTGTGTTGCATGCTGTTACGTGGTGCTCAAACGCCGGGTGAGATCCGTACGCGAACAAACCGTCTTGCTACTTTCAATGATGTTAAAGAAGTTGAAAACGCACTTGAGCTTTTAGCTGGTGAAGAAAGAGGCCCGCTTGTTGTAAAACTTCCTCGTGATGCAGGTAAACGTGAGTCTCGTTACATGCACCTATTCTGTGGTGAAGTTGACATGAGCGAACTGGCCGTAGCGTCATCTGCTCCTTCTTCTGCCGGTGCCGAGCGCGTTGCTCAGCTAGAACAAGAAGTAGTGCAACTTCGTGAAGAATTAGAAGCACTAAAAGAACAGGTTGCGTCGCTGCTTTCATGAGTGACATTGCCGAGCAAAGCTGGAGTGTGTATCTGATCCGAAACAACCGCGATGCACTGTATTGTGGTGTGACGAATGATGTACAGCGACGCTTTAAACAGCATCAAACGGGAAAAGGTGCGAAAGCACTGAAAGGGAAGGGGCCACTGACTTTGGAGTGGTCATCTTGTTTTGAAAGTAAAAGTGTTGCGATGAAAGCGGAATATTTCATCAAACAACTGACCAAAACAAAGAAAGAGCAATTGGTAGAAGAAGTCGCGAAGATCAACGTCGATGACAATCAAATGCTTTCTTTTCAAATGCGGTAAGTCAAACGTGCACGGAAAAACAAGAGCAAAAATAACGCCATTCAAACGCGATGTTGAATGAGTCAGAAAATGCAAAACTGTGCTGCTAATCCAAGGTTTGATACCTCAAGCAAACACTTCTTTTTCAAAAAGACAAACCGCCTTCAAATGGCGGTTTATTTTTGACGGGGGTGGGTATCATTTCCGTCGGTAGTAACACATAATACGGTAATGCCCCGCAAGGCTTAATAGAAACATTTATAGAGACCCAAGCATCTGAAGTTACTTGGGTATACAAGCGGGCTTTTATGGATATGTGCAAATAGGGTAAAGGATGACTCGGCTAGGTAATAAAATAGAGCAGCGACATGCTCCATAAAAAACTATAAGAGCAACACATGAAAAAAGCGGTACTACTTTCTCTGATTTCTATGATCGGTTTTTCACCGATTTCACATGCGACACAAGTGCTTAATGGCTATTGGGCATACCAAGATTTTCTTGATGAGTTTCCTGAGCAAAGAAAGCTGACCAATGCCTTAGCAGAAGCCGTTCGCGAACGTCCTGTGCCATTCTCTAAAACCAGAACACGTCCACTTAAAATATCCGTCGTATATCCGGGTCAACAAGTGTCAGATTACTGGGTACGAAACATTGCTGCTTTTGAAAAGCGTTTAGATAAGTTGAATATTAACTATCAAATTAACCAAGTGTTTACGCGTCCGAATGCCGATATAAAGCAACAGAGTTTGTCTTTAATGGAAGCATTAAAAAGTAAATCTGATTACTTAATCTTCACTCTGGATACCACCAGACATCGTAAATTTGTTGAACATGTATTGGATTCAACAAATACCAAGCTGATTTTACAAAATATCACTACGCCAGTACGAGAGTGGGACAAACATCAGCCGTTTTTATATGTTGGGTTTGACCATGCAGAAGGCAGTCGAGAATTAGCAACGGAATTCGGAAAGTACTTCCCAAAACACACTTATTACAGCGTGCTTTATTTTTCTGAGGGTTACATTAGTGACGTAAGAGGTGATACTTTTATTCACCAAGTTAACCGTGATAATAACTTTGAGCTACAATCAGCCTACTATACAAAAGCAACAAAGCAGTCTGGTTATGATGCTGCGAAAGCGAGTTTAGCCAAATACCCAGATGTTGATTTTATTTATGCTTGCTCTACTGATGTGGCGTTGGGTGCGGTTGATGCACTTTCTGAATTGGGAAGAGAAGACATTATGATTAACGGATGGGGTGGGGGCTCTGCCGAGTTAGACGCCATCCAAAAAGGCGATCTCGACATTACTGTCATGCGTATGAATGACGACACCGGGATTGCGATGGCAGAAGCCATTAAGTGGGACTTGGAAGGAAAGCCGGTACCTACCGTGTATTCCGGTGATTTTGAAATTGTCACGAAAGCGGATTCACCGGAAAGAATCGAAGCGCTTAAGAAGCGTGCATTTAGATACTCAGATAATTGATGACAATACGTTCAAACGCCAAAAAGCGTCGCTCTCTTGCGACGCTCATTACAAAGATCATCATTCTTGTTCTCGCCCCGATCATTCTCGGGATTTTTATTCAGAGCTATTACTTCTCTAAACAGATCATTTGGCAAGAAGTAGACAGGACCAAGCAACAAACTTCTGCTCTGATACACAACATTTTCGATAGCCATTTCGCGGCGATTCAAATCCATCACGATAGCAATACAAAAAGTGAAGTGATTCGTAATTTTTACGTTGACAGAAATACAGATGCGTTGAATTACTTCTTCCTCAGTATTGACCAAAGCGATCCTGCTCATACACCAGAATTTCGTTTTCTGACTGACCATAAAGGCATCATTTGGGATGATGGCAACGCACACTTTTATGGCGTGAACGATCTTATCCTTGATAGTCTCGCCAATCGCGTCACGTTCAGTAATAACTGGTATTACGTTAATGTGATGACCTCGATTGGTTCTCGACATATGTTGCTTCGCCGTGTACCTGTAATAGCCCCGCCGACCGGAGAGGTCTTGGGTTTCTCCTTTAATGTTGTTGTGTTAGATAACAATTTCGCACTAATGGAAAAACTCAAAAGCGAGAGTAACGTGGATAATGTCGTAATGGTTGCCAACAATGTCCCGCTAGCAAACTCTCTCATAGGGGATGAAGCATACAGTGTTGCAGACGTGTTGCAGCGTAAAGGATCACAAAAGAAACTCGATAAGCTGCTCGTTATAGAAACTCCGATTGAAGTTAATGCGGTGACGACAGAATTGTGTTTGCTCACGGTGCAAGATAATCACAGTGTCGTGACGCTGCAAATCCAGCACCTTTTAGCCATGCTGGCTTCGATTGTTGGCATGATTATGATTGCGTTGCTGACCAAGGAGTGGATTGAGAGTAAAGTCTCGGCTCAACTGGAATCATTGATGTCTTACACGCGTTCCGCGCGTGAGGAAAAAGGGTTTGAACGATTTAACGGTTCAAATATTGAAGAGTTTGATCATATAGGTTCAACGTTGGAAAGCACCTTTGAAGAGCTAGAAGCGCAGAAGAAGTCTTTCCGAGATCTGTTTAATTTTGCGTTGTCGCCAATCATGGTTTGGTCGGAAGAAAGTATCTTGATTCAGATGAATCCAGCAGCACGCAAAGAGTTGGTGATAGATGACGATCATGAAACCATGCATCCGGTCTTCCAAGGTTTCAAAGAGAAACTGACCCCACACCTGAAAATGGCTGCTCAAGGAGCCACATTGACAGGGGTTAACGTACCTATTGGCAACAAGATATACCGTTGGAATTTATCGCCAATTCGAGTTGATGGTGACATCAGCGGTATTATCGTTCAGGGTCAAGATATCACGACCCTCATCGAAGCCGAAAAGCAGAGTAACATTGCACGGCGTGAGGCAGAAAAGTCCGCGCAAGCTCGTGCTGATTTTCTCGCAAAGATGAGCCATGAAATTCGAACGCCGATTAACGGTATTTTGGGTGTCGCACAGTTATTAAAAGACACGGTGGAAACCGAAGAACAGAAGAATCAAATCGATGTGCTTTGCCATAGTGGTGAGCATTTATTGGCAGTTTTGAATGATATCTTAGACTTTTCCAAGATTGAGCAAGGTAAGTTCAATATTCAAAAGCACCCGTTTTCGTTTAATGACACCATTCGCACGCTAGACAACATCTATCGTCCAATTTGTAATAACAAGAGCGTTGAACTCATCATTGAGAACAAGCTCGATCAAGATGTCGAAATCTTTACTGATCAAGTTCGACTCAATCAGATTTTGTTTAACTTAGTCAGTAATGCGGTGAAGTTCACGCCATCCGGAAGCGTTCATCTAAAAGCAGAGTTAGAGCAATTTTATGGCGCAGAGAACAGTGTCTTGGTTGTTGAGATCATCGATACAGGGATTGGTATTGAATCGGATAAGCTTGACCAAATGTTCGAACCTTTCGTGCAAGAAGAGGCAACAACCACTCGTGAATACGGCGGTAGTGGCCTAGGTTTGACCATCGTGAAGAACCTTGTCGACATGCTAGAAGGTGACGTTCAAGTTCGTAGTAGTAAAGGACATGGCACCACATTTGTCGTCACGCTACCTGTGAAAGACCGAGCGCGTGTACTTCGTCCTTTGGATGCCAGTCAGCGTGTGAAACCAGAAGCCTTGTTTGATGAAAGCTTAAAAGTCTTGCTGGTGGAAGACAATCATACCAATGCCTTTATCCTTCAAGCATTTTGTAAGAAATACAAAATGCAGGTGGATTGGTCGAAAGACGGTTTAGAGGCAATGGAATATCTGTCTGACAATAATTACGATCTGATATTGATGGATAATCAACTGCCGCACCTTGGTGGTATCGAAACGACGCACGAGATACGCCAGAATTTACGGCTGGGCACGCCTATTTACGCTTGTACTGCAGATACTGCAAAAGAAACCAGTGACGCATTTATGGCAGCAGGGGCGAACTATGTGCTGCTCAAACCGATCAAAGAGAACGCATTGCATGAGGCATTTGTCGATTTCAAGCAGCGATTCTTAGTAGAAAGAACGTAATTAAAAACCGAAACAGAGGGGCGTAGTGGCCCCTCTTATCGTTGACACTATTGATTCGTTATATTGTCGCTGCAGAAAAGGATTGTTCAAGCAACTCTGTTTTGAGTTCTTCCGTCATATTCAAAGGCTCCGCAAATTGCACTCCAATAATCCAACCCTTGGCCAGTTTCTTAATGTTTGCAACGGAGCAGCGATTGTCATCATCAATATAACCATTTAGAGGTGAGTCTATCGTGATCCTATCACCTACTAAGAACTCTGGTTCTATCATGGTTGAGATCCCACAACCGGATAACGAGAAATCAATCAAGCAGCCTTCGTATTTATTGTTCATATGGTCGATAGCGCAACCCAGCTGTAGCTTGTAGCGTTCATGTTCTCGCACGGGCTTGGTCGCGAATGTGGCGGGAATACGAATAAATAACAACGGAGATGGACGTAGAATATTCATCAGAACGCTGGTTTTAAAAGCAATCACGTGTCCCAAATCCGTATCTGAAACGCCTCGGATGACCACATCGACATTATTGAGCTTACGGAGTGCTTGTTCTTCCAGTAGCCGTGTTGGAATATCGAGAATGATATAAGCGTTTTCTTTCAATCCAATATAAGTCGCAGCGTAACTGTATTTTTCTTCCGAGCTGAACTCGAAGTTAACCCAGAGGCGTATTCCTGTTTTTAAAAATCGATGTAATTCGTCTTTGCTGTGAGTTGAAGGCATAACATCTGACGTTGTAATTTATTATGCCCAACAGGTTATCAAAACGCCGTTTTGGCTTTCAATAGTCGGAGACAAAAGTCGTGCAATTTTATTCTTATCTGTGAACGGGGGGATGATATTTTTGGCCAGGGTCTTGTTTCATTAAAACATTGCTTGCCACAATGCTGCCACACGTAACCAAAAAGAGTGCGCACCAAGTTAAAATATCTGGTCTTTCATTGAAAACCGGTATCGCCAGCAAAGTCGCGAGCACCGGGGTTAAGGAACCGAAGGCTGCACTCGCTTCTGCCCCAATGTTTTTTACGGCATAGAGGAAGGTGAACGAGGCAACTAACCCAGCGCCAACACCTTGCAGTAAGATATGTCCAAAGAGTTCACTCCATGGCCATTTGTTTAAGGGAGTGATGGCGAGGTAACTGTCTGTCCAACCAAAACCGATGGCAACGATAAGCATCGCAAACGAGATGATCGATACAAACCCAGCGCAAACCTGTGCAGTCAAATTTGCTACACGAGCACTGATAGTAAACGTGGCCCACATCAAACTACCCAGCAAAAACAAAAAATGCCCTTTAAGTTGGGGCCAATTGTATTCACTTGCCAAGTTGGACAATAAAAAAACAGCTATACCAAACAACACCGCCGAGAGACCAATAATTCGATGCCGGCTGAGTGGTTGTTGAAAGCAAATTACCGCGATAGCAGATACAAATAAAGGCAAGGTTCCTGGGACGAGAGCACTGCCATGCGCGACAGGGGCAAACTGCATTGCAGTGCCAACAATCAACAAGTAAGGCAAGCCACTGCCAAGAAGGATACCGAGGAGGTATTTGTTGGGGACCGCGCGCACGTGATCCATCGATTTGATGACGAATGGAAATAAGACTAAGGCCGGGACGAGAAATCGGGTGAGAGCAATGTCTGCTGGCTCAAGATTAGAAATCGCCCCGCCTTTGAGGGACAGAAAAAAACCAGCCCAAAGAAAAAGGGTGGTGAGCATCGCGGCGTATCCTAAAGCCATCATGTGTCCAATACTTTGTGAATAATGTGTTAATTATCGGATGAAAGTGACGATTAATGGTGGCAAACTATAGCGCTATGTCGCTCGATATTGATGATTTTAATCTAAATGAAAGCTTTTGTTAGTGAAATTTGGCATGGATGATGAAATGGATAAAATAGATCGCCAATTACTTCATTTGATTCAACAAGACGCGACGATGACGACGAGTGAGCTTGCAGATAAAGTCGGACTCTCTGCTTCACCTTGTGCAAGAAGGATCAAACGGCTAGAACAGGAGGGGGTCATTAGCGGTTATAGGGCAATGATTTCACGTGATAAAGCGGGCATCGCGATGACGGTGTTTGTTGAGGTCAGTTTGAATAATCACCAAGCAACCTCTATTGATGACTTTGAACAAGCCATCGGTGATATGGAAGAGGTCATCTCTTGTCATGTTGTTTCTGGGGCATACGACTATCTGCTCGAAGTAGTAAGCAAAGATCTGATGGGTTATGAGTCGTTTACTCGAAAATTACAGCGATTGGAAAATGTAAAAGACATCCACACGCACTTAGCCATTCGACAAGTGAAGGGTAATGGTAATCTTCCTATTTATACTCAGACTTAAGTTGATACTAAATCATAAAATGATTTCGAAAGGTAAGTACACATGAAGTGGTTAGATAGGCTGCGTATCGCTCATTATCACCGTAAACGATATAAGCAATTTGGTGACGACAAGGCAAAAACATTAGGTTGGCAGGACAAGTTTAGCCAAGTAAGTCGCTTTGAAGCCTTGTGTCATGATTTACCGCTCAATGGTACGAGCCTTGTAGATATCGGGTGTGGTTATGCTGATTTACTTGAATATTTAGAGCAAAAAGATATCTGCTTATCTGGCTATATCGGAATTGACCAGCAGAAGCAGTTCATTTCTGTGGCTAGGCAAAGAGTCTTCAAAACACACGCGGATTACATACGAGGAGACTTTTCCAAACTTGTGCTGCCGAGTGCGGACTATGTCTTGGCTTCTGGCTCTTTGAATTATCAATCAGCTAATCCAAATCATACTGTCGAGATGATTGAGAAGATGTATCGGGCGGCGAAGATAGCCTGTGCGTTTAACTTATTGGATGAGGCAAAGTTACCGAGTATGCAGATGCTTGAATCGCACAACAAAGAGGGAATATTGCGTTATTGCCGACTGTTATGTAAGGACAGTTATTTGGTTGAAGGGTATTCCGAGCACGATTTCACTATTGTGATGCCAAAACATTAAATCGCCTTTCGTTTAGCGAGCAATAAAAAACGGAGTCAGTTGCCTGACTCCGCTTGGTGATTCTTTTAAGCCTTATTGGTATTTGTATTTTGAGATCTCACAGTTACCTGTGTGTCTATCAACCTTAAATGAGAACGCGGCTGAATGGTATTCCCTCCCATCGCTCCAAATTGTCTCTCCGAAGATTTTACAAAGGTCCAAGTCACTGATTGAACCGAACTGTTTAACGTGCCTAACTACTGACAAAAACTTGGCTTTGGTAGCATTAGGACAATCCCTGTTACTTAATCGATTGATAACCATTTTTGTAGCATCATCTCCAGCCAAATGTGACTTTATATTAAATTTTGTTAATGGGTAAATTACCCAAAAACTGGTCGTAAGTAAAGCGTTATTGTGACGGATGTCTCTATAAATTGACCTGTTTGGTTATTAATTGCTCAATTTAAAAGGGGGAACAATCCCAATATGAACAGAATCATTCAGAGCTGTTTCGTGCATAATTAATAGCGTCGATTTCCATGCCATATTGATTGGCAAGTGTGAGGTACTTTCCTGCCAAAATTCGGAAGTCATTTTGCATTTCTAATGTATTGGTCAGATACCAGTTCGCCGTGATCTCGTTCGACTTAGCGCCTTCCTTCTGGCAATAAAAGACAATGCGTTTCCAATTTTCAGCGATGGTTTGAGAGCGATGCATCAGGGCGTTTATAGCGCGTGACATTTCGATGAAATCCTCTCGTTGTTCCTCTGATTCCAACAATTGCTTTTTCAAGCGGTTCTTATTGGAAGGCGTACGCCAAAGTTTGCTTAACTCATCCGTTGAAAATGTTTGTGAGTACATCTGACTATCGTTGTATTCTTTTAGGCTCTCATTAAACAAGCGAGCATGTTCATTGTAATTGGACTCTAAACGACTGAATTGGGTAAGATTGTCATTCCGCGAAGCGTGGTCACATTGAATATTGGCGAATGCTGGAAGTGGAACTAGGAGCAATATCCATTTGAGTTTGTTCATCATTGTTGTCACGTCAGTTATGCATCTGCTATCAGTATAGATGCTGTATGGGCGTCGTTGATATAAAGAAGAAAAGGAATAGGACATGAAGAAAGCACTGATTGCACTGGTCATTTTATTTCTGCTTGGGGGCGCTGGGGCAGGGTACTACTTCTTCTTTATGCAAAAAGACGAGCCTGTCGCTGAAGCGCCGCTTAAGCCTGAAAAAGAGGTGGGTCCAAAAGAGGAACCAAAACCTATCATGGATTTGGAAGTGCCTGCTCCAGAGGTCACCGAATACTATGTCACAGAACGCCGCATCAACGTGTATAACAAACCCGATAACCAATCATTGATTGTTGATGCTCTATATAAGGGTGAGAAAGTATCGGTGCTGGAGAAAGCTGATGGTTGGTTTCGCCTCTCGGATTACATTGTTTATGAAGAGGGCGGGGAAGAAACGGCAGAATGGGTCGATGCGAAAGGGCTATCGGATTCACAACCGGTGATTAAAGAACAAGAGCGCTTGGAAATATTGGACAGCTACTTACAAAAGTCCGATGATTTGAAAGTACACTTAGATATATTCCGTAATAAAACGCAGCAATTGCTTGATGACGAAACGTGTGCGCCTAGTGACTTCGAAGAGCTTGGAGGATGGGTTCGCTCTGTGACGTATAAAAAGCGCAATGTGTATTTCATATATTGCGGCGGGCTAGAACAAGAAAACAAAATCTATTTAGATGTCGATAAAGGTGAAATATTTTATCGATGAATGTCTGTTGAACGCTGGTGGATGTTGTTTTCCAAGGTTGGAAACAGAGATTTATAACTTTTTAGTTGTTAACTATAAGCAATAGGAATACTATCTGCGAGCTGAGTTGAAGAACTCGGCTCGTTTTGTTTTAAGTGAGCTATCATGCCTTGGATTTACGTTAGAAAACTGTTTTTGCTGCTACTTGCAATGGTGCTATCGCCAATGCAAGCTTCTGCTGCGCAGTTAGAGCATAAATCGCATTTACCTCACTTCTCTAAGTTACAACCTTTTACGGTTGCTAACTCCGCAACGAACTCTCCGGTTGATATCTCCGAGCTGACAGAAGAGTCTACTCAGTCTCCTGTTTCAGAGGGGCATGCCAGCCAAGATTCATTCGCTATTTTTAACTCTCAGCGTTGGACATCGCACCTACGTGAGAATATCGACGACGAACATGTTGATTTCGTTGGCGATCTAACCAGTCCTTTTTACGCCGATGCTGGTTATGCTTATAGCCTAATGGACATCAGTTGGCGTCAAAACCAATCTACCTTTCACCATTTTGTTAGTGACCATCGCATTGCTGGTTGGAAAGACACTAATGCCATGTACGTCGCTCTCAATAGTCAGTTTTCAGCTTAAACACCATCACTCTGCACATCTTGTGCATTCTTAACACGACAACATTTTTACAGGGCGAGTGATCGTTCTGCGCATTCCATACCTGCTTTTAGTTGGGTAATCGTTTTGTCGTGTCTTGAATTTAACTATTTGAATATTCACTGATTAGTGAATGGATGATGTTTACATGAAGAAAACACCGAAACCACAAAAAACCAGAAAAGTGCTGAACCATTACTCAGCATGGAAATATGTCGTATTAATTACGACCGTTATCATCTTAACTTTGAGCGCAATCCCAACTTGGTTTGGCGAGCAGCCGTCTATTCAGGTTACGTTTGCTGACCAAAACAACAGTGCGATGTCAGTGGTTCAATTGGATCAGCTATTAAAGTCGCATCACATTCCTGCGTCGAAGATCATTGAGAAAGACGGCCAAACCACAATCGTTTTCGATGGCGAAGATGCACAAAGTAAAGCGAGGGCTCTGTTAAACGAACAATTGAACAAAGACGACAGCATTACGTTCTCTTACGTATCGGTTGCACCAGAGTGGCTAAATGAAATGGGCTTTAGCCCAATCAAGCTAGGTTTGGATTTACGTGGTGGTGTGCAATTCCTACTGAACGTAGATGTAAATAAAGCATTCGAAGAACAACGTGACGCATTAGTAGACGAGATCAAAGCAAGCCTTCGTGAAGAGCGTGTTCGTGGTGTTCAGGTTCGCGCCGAAGCGGGCAACCACATTGCGGTAAACAGTGAAAACGAGGAAGGCTTGAAAGCAGCAAGCCAATTCCTTCGCCAAAACTACCCTGGCTGGACGATGACAAGCACAGACCGAGGCTTTGAACTTCAACCAAGTGAACAAAACATCCAAGAGTTCCAAACGACTACGTTGCAACAAAACTTGAAGATCATGCGCGGTCGTATAGAAGAACTCGGTATTACCGAGGCGATGGTTCAACGTCAAGGTAAAGAGAGTATTCGTATCGAACTTCCTGGTGTTCAAGACCCTGCCCAAGCGAAAAACGTTATCGGTGCAACAGCGAGTCTTGCTTTCTATGAAGTGAAAGATGCAAGCCAAGCACGAAGCAGCCAAGATCTTGTTCTAAAAGACAACGACGGCCGTACCGTTATTCTTGCTAAACGTCCTGTCCTTACTGGTGAGCACATTGTAAACGCGCGTGCCGGCGTGGATAAAATGGGCATGTCAGAAGTAAACATCTCTCTAGACCACGCGGGTGGTAAGAAGATGAGTGACTTCTCCGCGACTCACATTGGTAAGCCTATGGCGACCGTGTACCGTGAGTACAAGACAAATGAACGCGGCATGACAGAGCGCAGTGAACGCGTCATCAGTGTTGCAACGATTCAATCTCAACTTGGTAGCCAATTCCGCATCACAGGTGCTGGCAGCATGGATGAAGCGCAACAACTAGCTTTGCTTCTGCGTGCAGGCTCTCTAACTGCCCCAGTAACGATTGTTGAAGAGCGCACAATTGGTGCTTCTCTTGGTGCCGAAAACATTCAAAACGGCTTTGCTGCGCTTGCGCTAGGTATGGGCTTAACGCTCACCTTTATGGCGCTTTGGTACCGTCGTTTAGGTTGGGTTGCAAACGTAGCACTTTGTGCAAATATGCTTTGCTTGCTTGGCTTAATCGCGCTGCTTCCAGGCGCGGTACTTACATTGCCTGGTATTGCCGGTTTGGTATTGACCGTAGGCATGGCAGTGGATACCAACGTAATTATCTTTGAACGTATTAAGGACAAAATGCGAGAGGGTCGCAGCTTCGCTCAAGCGATTGACCTCGGTTTTGACAGTGCATTTGCAACCATCCTTGATGCCAACATCACCACCATGATCACAGCAGTGATTCTATACGCGATCGGTAACGGTCCAATTCAGGGCTTTGCTTTAACACTAGGCTTGGGTCTGATGACCAGTATGTTTACTGGCGTATTCGCTTCTCGTGCAATGATTAATTTAATTTGGGGCCGTGATGGCCGTCGTGATGTAAGGGTTTAAATCATGGTTGAAATGCTAAAACAAAATATCCGCAAGATTCGTTACTTCACAACGTTTGTTTCTGTTGTTCTAACGGTCATTGCGCTGGTCGCCCTTGGTATGAAGGGACTAAACTTAGGTCTTGATTTCACTGGTGGTATGGTTACCGAAGTGAAAATCGATAAACAACTCACGAACCACGATTTATTGAATGCACTGCAACCTAAGTTGGGTGACTCGACATCAGTAACTCGTTCTGGTGAGGATGGTCGTTGGGTGATTCGCTATTCAGCACCAACAGAGGGTCAAACTTTACCAAGTGTGGCAGAGACGCTTAAACCGATCTCACATGAAGTGAAAGTTGTAAGTAACAGTATCGTAGGGGCTCAAGTAGGTCAGGATTTGTTCGATCAAGGTGGTTTAGCGCTACTGGTTTCAGTACTGACAATTCTTGGTTACTTGTGTTTCCGCTTTGAGTGGCGTTTAGCAAGTGGTTCATTGTTCGCTCTCGCGCACGACGTTATTCTCGTTCTGGGTTTCTTTGCTATTACCCAAATGGAATTCAATTTAACGGTGTTCGCAGCGATTCTCGCTATTCTCGGTTACTCGTTGAATGACTCGATTATCATTGCAGACCGAATTCGTGAGTTACTGGTTGCTAAGCAAAGTTGGAAAACGGAACAAATTAACGATGAAGCGGTACTGGCGACGTTCTCCCGTACTATGGTGACGTCTGGTACAACGCTTATCACTGTTGGAGCACTATGGATAATGGGGGGCTCAGCTCTTGCTGGTTTCTCAACAGCAATGTTTATCGGCGTACTATCGGGTACGTGGTCATCTATCTCGATTGGTACGGTGCTTCCGGAATGGTTGAAGCTAGAACCAAAACACTACCTACCAGTAGAGATCGACACTGCACCATAATGTTTGGTGTGTAAACCAATCAGAATAGATATTTGGTCATCATTGCTGGTTAAAATCGCTGATAGCTACGTTATAGATTTTGTAGGTAGGTTAACTAGTTAGCTGCAATCTATGCCTTGCTCTAAGCGATTTTTCTTGCGCGGTGATGTGACCATCTACTTACCCTGATTGGTATAGGTAAAAGTGCTTGCGCCACTCAACTTGAGTGGCGCTTTTTTATCTAGAGAAACGAGAAACGAGAAACGAGAAACGAGAAACGAGAAACGAGAAATAAAATAAAAGAAGGTGTTACTTAACGCGCATTAGGCGATGCTTCACTGAACCAAGATCGAACTCTATGATTTGGGAACGCTTCATCGATTCAACTTTGGTGAGCATGGCATCTTGATAACCTTTCTTCTTCATCCACTGTAATGGTTCCGAAAAGCTGTCCTCATTCACCACATAAGACTCGCCTCTGTGCTCTCCCGTATAGACGTTTACTACCCACACGCGAGCCTGAAAATCGAGCGCCTCACGAATGGTCTGTTTGAACTTATCTAAGATGTGTGTCATTGCTTGCTGAATTAGCTCAATAACAACCAAACACCGACACCCATCATCAAAGTGCCTGCAATTCGGTTCATCAAGCGCACGTTTTTTGATTGGCCTAGTAAACGTTTAAGTCCTTTGCCACCAGTAGCGTAAAGAGACATACAGATGAACTCAAATAGCAAAATAATAGAGACGAGAACAACAAGTTGAGGCGTGAGTGCTGCACTTTGATCGATAAACGGAGGGAGAAGTGAAATCATGAACGCCCACCCCTTTGGGTTTGCGATGGCTGTAATAAACCCTTGAAGTACCAAATCCCAGTTACCACTAGTCGGGACATCAATACTATCAACATTGATTGCAAGCTTACCTCGTGAACGCCACATTTCAATTCCCAGATAGAGCAGGTAGCTAGCGCCAATCAGTTTGAGCGCAGTAAACAGCCATGGGTAGTTGAGCATGATTGCTGCAATACCAAGTACTGCAGAGACAGAAACCAGCGCCACCCCAACTAATTCTCCTGCCATCATCCACAGGGTTCTTCGGTAGCCGATGCTCATGCCTAACGTGAGCGCGAGTGTCATACACATGCCAGGCGTGATAGAAACAAAGAAAAAGGTGGGGATAAACATGGTCAGCAAAGCGGTATTCATATTAGTGATTATTGTATTATTAGCTAGTCAGGCAACAAAGATAGTGCAAAGTGCTCTTCGATGCCATAGATAAAAGTCGTTACCTTCTTGGACATCCATCTACCTTTCAACTATTTAATAAAAATAAAATAGTAATTAAATGATTGCGACATATTAGTGCTTGCATGCACCAAATGGTGACATTTATAAAAAGTCGGTTTTTAAATAAACCTATATTAAGGAAAGGACTTCAGAGTTTTTATTTATTTTACGTTGATTTAATTGTCATTAAAGGTTTGATGCTAATTAAAGTTTTAATGCAAGGTGACATCTAAATAAATGATATATTTAATATTTGTAAGGTCATCTATTGGAACTATTACTCCAATGATTTAATTAAGAATTATTAGTTTAGAAACCAAAGATGATCTTTCACTCTTTGTAAATGCAATAAACATAAAAATTCGTATAAGTGACTGAAATAAAGATGGTTTTAATCATCGTTGATTAAGTTATCTATAGTTTAAGTCTTTTTGAATCAATTGCTTAAGTTAATTTAACCTTTCTATAACATTTCATTGCTAGTGAGATCTAAATCAATCATTATGCAAATGAATGAGTTTTTTATTTGAAATGTAATATTTCTAGGTTAACTTAAAATAAAAGGCAGCAGAGGATTTGTTGCCACAAGAATAAATTTATATGTCAGTTGGCGAAATATTTCGCCAGTGTCTTAATTCGCTTTTTAATGCCGTTAAGAATGGAGTCTTCAATGAAGAAAGTCGCTTTGATCACTGGATCAAAAGGCGGAATTGGTTCTGCTATTTCCTCTCAATTAGTTAATGATGGTTATCGAGTAATTGCTACTTACTTTACTGGTAACTATGAGTGTGCGTTGGAATGGTTTAATGAAAAAGGGTTCAATAAAGATCAGGTACGTCTTTTTGAACTAGACGTAACTAACACCGCTCAATGTGCTGAAAAACTAGCACTTTTACTTGAGGAAGAAGGAACCGTTGATGTCGTCGTCAATAATGCAGGAATCACACGCGATGGCGTGTTTAAAAAGATGACTGCACAAGCTTGGAACGACGTCATTAATACCAACCTAAATAGCTTGTTCAACGTGACACAGCCGCTTTTTGCAACCATGTGCGAAAAAGGTGGTGGTCGTATTATTAACATCTCTTCTGTTAATGGTCTGAAAGGCCAGTTTGGTCAAGCAAACTATTCAGCGGCTAAGGCTGGCATGATTGGTTTTTCTAAAGCATTAGCATATGAGGGGGCTCGCTCCGGCGTAACGGTAAACGTTATTGCTCCGGGTTACACAGGGACACCAATGGTTGAACAAATGAAACCGGAAGTGCTGGAGTCTATCACCAACCAGATCCCAATGAAGCGTTTAGCAACGCCTGAAGAAATTGCAGCATCCGTAAGCTTCTTAGTGAGTGATGCAGGCGCTTACATCACCGGTGAAACACTTTCGGTGAACGGCGGCCTATACATGAGCTAAGGAGAAGATGATGGAAAAAGTATTTGTTATTGCAGCGAAACGTACACCGATTGGCGCGTTTGGCGGAAGCTTAAAAAACACGTCAGCGGGCAATCTAGCGGCGGTTGCAATTAAAGGTGCGCTTGAGGCGGCATCACTAACGGGCGATAAAGTTGATGAAGTGATCGTTGGTAACGTTATCGCAGCAGGGCAAGGTATGGGCGTTGGTCGTCAAGCCGCGATGTTTGCCGGCATTCCCGAGTCTGTGCCAGCTTATGGCGTGAACATGGTTTGCGGCAGTGGTATGAAAACTGTCATGGATGGCGTTTCTCATATTCGCAGTGGCGATGCACAAGTGGTTGTGGCTGCAGGTGTCGAGGTAATGTCACAAATCCCATTCATCGTGCCTAGCGTTGTACGTGATGGCAATAAGATGGGCAACATGGAGTTGAAAGATCTCCTCATTGCTGACGGTTTGACGGACGTTTACAACCAATACCACATGGGTGTTACCGCCGAAAATGTTGCGAAAGAGGTTGGTTTGACGCGTCAACAGCAAGACGAATATGCGCTAGCGAGCCAACAAAAGGCTGTCGCTGCGATTGAAGCGGGTAAGTTCAAAGACGAAATTGTGCCGGTCGAAGTTAAACAACGTCGTGAAACCGTCGTGTTTGATACGGATGAATACCCTAAAGCAAACGCAACACTGGAAGGCTTGAGTAAACTGCGCCCAGCTTTTGACCGTGAAGGTACGGTAACAGCAGGCAACGCTTCCGGCATTAATGACGGTGCTAGTGCCATTATCCTTGCTTCTGAGAGTGCAGTTCAGGAACTCGGCTTAACGCCAATCGCTGAAATCGTAAGTTATGCGCAGTCTGGTCTGGATCCAAAAATTATGGGTCTTGGTCCGGTTGAATCGGTAAACAAAGCGTTGAACAAAGCCGACCTGAAAACCAGCGATATTGACGTTTATGAGTTGAATGAAGCCTTTGCTGCACAAGCTTTGGGTGTGATTCATAAATTGGCAGAAACCAACCAAGTTCCTGTGAGCTCAATTCAAGACAAAGCCAACTTTAATGGTGGTGCAATCGCATTAGGCCACCCTCTAGGTGCATCAGGTAACCGCATTTTGGTTACGTTAGTACACGAACTTCACAAACAAGACGGTCAGTACGGTGTTGCTTCACTTTGTGTAGGCGGCGGTATGGGCACGGCTGTGGTTGTAAAAGCAGTTAAGTAGTTAATTAAACGGATATTTTAATTCTTTCTCTAGGAGATAAACCATGTACACTGATTTCTTCAAAACTTTTAGCGATCAAACTGAAAAGAACCTTGAACCATACTTGAAGTTCAACAAGCTAGTGACAAAGAATGTAGAAGTGCTTACAGAGCTTCAACTGAATGCAATCCGCACATATAGCGAAGTTGGCCTAAACCAAATGAAAGCAGCGTCAGAAATCAAAGACGTCACTTCTTTAACGGCGTTTAACAGCCAGCAACTAAGCGTGCTTACAAAGCTTTCTCAACAAATGATGGATGACAGCAACAAGTTGCAATCTATCGCAAAAGAATTCAAAGAAGACGTTGAACAAATGACTTCGGAAAATCTAAAGACTGTTACTCCTGCGTAATACGTCCACTTTTCGCCGCCCGAGTTCTTGGGCGGCGTTATTCTTTCCGAATATAGGAGTAAGACTATGTTTCAGCACTTCTTTTCGGACTATCTTGTTAAGCTTCAAGAAACCAATCATCAGTGGTGGCATGATTTCGAAGTCAACAAGGCAGTCGTGAATTCTCCTTTGAATAAGGCCATGCAAGAAGTGAACTTCGAAGATACGGCTAAACTGTTCGAACAAGCCGCCAATCAACCAGCTGCGATTTTAAAACTCCAAGCTGAGTGGTGGGAGCAACAACTGCAAATATGGCAGAACGTGGCGTTAGCTGGTAATCAGGCACAAATCATCGAAGCAGAGAAGGGCGATAAGCGTTTCTCTAACGAAGCTTGGCAAAACGAAGCGATGTACAGCTTCATCAAACAATCCTACCTATTGTTTAGTAAGACTTATCTCGACACTCTGGATTCTATAGAAGGGTTGGATGAGAAGACGAAAGAACGTATTACCTTCTTCTCTCGCCAAGCCATCAATGCACTCTCTCCTTCAAACTTTATCGCGACTAACCCAGAGCTGCTTAAACTGACGTTAGAGCAAAATGGTGAAAACCTTCTAACGGGTTTGGAAAAGCTGAAAGAGGACGTAGAGTCAAGCGCAGACATTCTGAAAGTACGAATGACAAACAACAATGCTTTCCGTGTTGGTGATGATGTGGCGACAACCGCAGGCGATGTTGTGTTTCAAAATGAGTTGTTTGAGCTCATTCAATACCGTCCTTTGACAGAAAAAATCAATGCAACGCCACTGCTTATCGTCCCGCCGTTTATCAACAAATACTACATCCTTGATCTAACGGCAAAGAACTCTATGGTTCGTTGGTTGCTAGAGCAAGGCCACAGCGTGTTTATGATGTCCTGGCGCAACCCAGGTAAAGAGCAAGCTAAAGTTGAGTTTGGTGACTACGTGACGGAAGGCGTCGCCAAAGCAGTTACGGCCATCGAAGACGTAACGGGCCAAGAGCAGATAAATGCGGCTGGTTACTGTATTGGTGGTACAGTCTTGGCCAGTACCGTGGCGTACTATGCTGCGAAACGTATGAAGAAACGCATTAAATCTGCAAGCTTCTTTACCACTCTACTGGACTTCTCTCAGCCGGGCGAAGTAGGGGCGTACATCAACGATACCATCATCAGTGCAATTGAGACGCAAAACAACGCGAAAGGTTACATGGATGGCCGCTCACTCAGCGTTACCTTCAGCCTATTACGCGAGAACAGTCTGTACTGGAATTACTACGTGGACAATTACCTCAAAGGCAACAGCCCTGTAGACTTCGATCTTCTGTACTGGAACAGCGACAGCACCAATGTGAGCGCTGCTTCCCACAACTTCTTATTGCGTGAACTCTATCTAGAGAACAAGCTTGTTCAAGACAAGGGCGTGAAGATCGGTGGCGTCTGGATCGATCTGAATAAGATTAAGATCCCGAGCTACTTTGTATCGACCAAAGAAGACCATATCGCATTGTGGCAAGGAACCTATCGTGGTGCACTCAATACTGGCGGCAATAAGACCTTTGTGTTGGGTGAGTCTGGTCATATCGCGGGGATCGTTAATCATCCTGCTAAAAATAAGTATGGCTACTGGTTAAACGACAACCTTGATGATTCTGCTGATGAATGGTTTAACAATGCTAACCATCAGGAGGGTTCTTGGTGGACACACTGGCATCAGTGGTTAATGCAGTTCAACCCAGAAGAGCAGGTCGAACCGTTCCCAGTTGGTTCTGAGCAAAATCCGGCTATTGATGAAGCTCCGGGTCAATACGTTCGACAAGTTCTGCCTATTAAAGAGTCCTAAACTGCTCCTCACAGCAGTATTATTTGGCGGCCTATAGGGTCGCCTTTTTTATCTGTGTTACTTCTCTTAGATCACTTCTAATTCGTTGACCCCAAATAGCCTTAGATTGAACCGTAGGGAAGGTGATTAGTTTGGGTGGGTTGTATATGGAGAGCAATAACCAAAGCGTACTCTTTGCCCGTTAGAAAGAAAAAACGCCAAGCAGTTGCTTGGCGTTTTCCGTCAACAAAATAGGCAAAAATGTCGACTCGCTAGAGGCTAATTACACCTCTTTATCCTTACCTAGTGAAAGTAGCCATAGAGAGACTGCTGCTACCCCCACAAAGCCGGAAAGAATAATCACGGGCATTGCGCTATATCCAAGGAAATGCCAGATAAAGGATTCTAGATTGCTCATTGTCTGTGTTTCTCCTTATTGCCAGCCTTCAACACCGTGCATGTCAGGCAGTTTGTGTGCGATACCTTTGTGGCAATCTACACACGTTTTTTCGCCTGAAGCAAGCGCAGTTGAGTGTTGTTCTGCTGCACGTTTACCCTGTTGTGAGTAGTCCATGAAATCGAACTCATGACAGTTACGACACTCAAGAGAGTCGTTCTTCTTCATTCGTGCCCATTCACGTTCTGCTAAGTGCTCGCGACGTGCTTGGAATTTCTCTGGTGTATCGATGGTCTTCGTCACGTAGTGAGCAAACAACTCTTTTGACGCTTGAACTTTACGGACGATCTTATCTGTCCATTCATGTGGTACGTGACAGTCTGAACAGATAGCACGAACGCCTGAACGGTTAGAATAGTGGATTGTCTCTTGGATTTCAGCAACGATTGGTGCGTGACAGCCAGAACAGAATTCCTCTGTGTTGGTTGCTTCCATACCTGTGTTGAATGCCCCCCAAAAGAGAAGACCACCGGCAAAGCCAAGAAATAAAACAACACCAGCGGCAGCTTTACTTGGGCGTGATAGCCTCTTCCAAAACGCTTTAAGTATTTTCATAAGTAACCTCTTAGTACTCGCGTTTCAATTACTGAAGCGAATCGACTGCCTTAAACTCGTTTTCCACTAGCGGAGTAGCACTGGTTTGTGGAACGTGACATTGCAAACAGAAGTAGCGACGTGGAGACATGTCTGCTAATACCGCGTCTTCTCGGTTAACGTAGTGCGTTACACTGATTTTGGTAGCGCCTGCGTCTTTAGCGTTTTTCCAGCTGTGACATGCTAGACATTTGTTTGCGTTCAAAGACACCTCGTAGTTACGAATGCTATGTGGGATCAGCGGTGGCTGATAAACAAAGCTGTCTTCAACGATTTGATCTTTTGGAAAATCTTTAAAGTCATCCGCAGGACGTGTGTCTTCAAGCTGTGCAGTGCCGCGTAGCGAGTCTAGACCGCCTGTGCCGCCAGGGTTGTCCAGTTCAGCTTGCGCTACGCCTGTCAACAAAGCACCTACAGATAAAAGTGCGACAAGTAATTTTTTCATCATTTCATCTCCGCCTTTAAGGCTAAAATTCTTTTCTAGGCCGCCGCGCTGGCGGCCTGTGCATTCGTTATTTGACGGTTAAGCAATCTTAGTGATTTTGACTGGACACTTTTTAAAGTCTGTCTGTTTAGACAATGGGTCCGTCGCATCAAGGATCAGCTTGTTGATCAAAATACGAGCATCAAAGAACGGTACGAATACCAAGCCTTTTGGCGGACGGTTACGGCCGCGAGTTTCTACACGAACGCGTACTTCACCACGTTTGTTCGCCATCAGAACTTCTTCCCCGCGGCGAACGTTGCGAGCTTTAGCGTCGTCAGGGTGCATGTAACACACCGCATCTGGAACTGCTTTGTATAGCTCTGGAACACGGCGCGTCATTGTACCGGTATGCCAATGTTCAAGAACTCGGCCTGTACATAGCCACATATCGAACTCTTCGTTAGGCACTTCTGGTGGCGCTTCGTATGGTGCAGAGATGATCTTCGCTTTGCCATCTGCATTGCCGTAGAAGTCCCAACCTGAACCTGCTTTCGCGTACGGGTCAGAACCTTCTTTAAAGCGCCATTGTGTTTCTTTGCCATCAACAACCGGCCAGCGTAGACCGCGTACTGTGTGGTAAACATCGTATGGTGCTAAGTCGTGACCGTGACCACGACCAAACGTCGCGTACTCTTCGAACAGACCTTTCTGTACGTAGTAACCGAAGTGGTGCGCGTCATCGTTCATCTCACGCGCTTCTTCGATAGGGAACTTGTCCACTTGACCATTCTTGAACAGCATGTCGTACATGGTTTTGCCACGGTATTCCGGTGCTTTAGCAAGTAACTCTTCTGGCCACACTTCTTCCATCTTGAAGCGTTTCGAGAATTCCATTACTTGCCATAGGTCAGATTTCGCATCACCAATCGTACCAACTTGTTGGTACCATGCTTGAGTACGACGCTCAGCATTACCGTATGCGCCTTCTTTCTCAATCCACATCGCGGTAGGAAGGATAAGGTCACCAGCTTGCGCGGTTGCGGTTGGGTATGGGTCAGATACGACGATGAAGTTTTCTGGGTTACGGTAACCAGGAAGACGCTCAGCGTTGATGTTCGGACCAGCTTGCATGTTGTTGTTACATTGAACCCAGTAACAGTTTAGAACGCCGTCATGCAACATACGGTCTTGCAGTACTGCGTGGAACCCCGGTTTCGGTGGGATAGTGCCTTCCGGTAGCTTCCAGATATTTTCTGCAATCTTACGGTGTTTAGGGTTAGCAACGACCATATCTGCTGGTAAGCGGTGAGCAAATGTACCAACTTCACGAGCCGTACCACACGCTGATGGTTGGCCTGTTAGTGAGAATGGGCTGTTACCCGGAGTCGCAATCTTGCCGGTTAGTAGGTGGATGTTGTAAACCAAGTTGTTCATCCATACGCCACGAGTATGTTGGTTCATACCCATCGTCCATAGAGACATCACTTTTGTGTTTGGATCCGCGTATTGCTTCGCAAGCTCAATCAGTTTTTCTTTTTCAACGCCAGAGATCTCTGACGCTTTCTCAACCGTATATGGTGCTACAGACTTTTTGTATTCTTCGAATGAGATAGAAGTTAGCTTGCCAGAGTTCGGATTCTTCGCTGCCTTTTGTAGTGGGTCGTCGTCACGTAGACCGTAACCAATATCAGTGTCAGCTTGGGTGAAGTTAGTATGCTTGTTTACAAAATCCCAGTTCACTGCATCATTTTCGATGATGTAGTTTGCGATGAAGTTAGCAATCGCTAGGTCAGACTGAGGATTGAAAATGTAGCCGTGATCTGCCAACTCAAATGAACGGTGGTAGTAAGTAGAAAGCACGTTCACTTTAACGTGAGGGTGGCTTAGGCGACGGTCAGTAATACGAGTCCAAAGTACAGGGTGCATTTCTGCCATGTTTGAACCCCAAAGAACGAATGCGTCTGCGTTCTCGAAGTCATCGTAACAACCCATTGGCTCATCGATACCAAATGCACGCATGAAGCCAACTACAGCAGATGCCATACAGTGACGCGCGTTAGGGTCGATATTGTTAGAGCGGAAACCTGCTTTCATCATTTTTGCAGCAGCGTAACCTTCCATTACTGTCCATTGGCCAGAACCGAACATCCCCACGCTGGTTGGGCCTTTTTTCTCTAGAGATGCTTTCCATTTCTCTGCCATGATGTCGAAAGCAGCGTCCCAAGAGATCGGTGTGAAATCACCGTTCTTATCGTATTTACCATCTTTCATACGCAGCATTGGCGTAGTCAGACGATCTTGGCCGTACATGATTTTTGAAAGGAAGTAACCTTTGATACAGTTCAGGCCTTTGTTTACCGGCGCTTCAGGGTCACCCTGTGTTGCTACTACTTTACCGTTTTGAGTACCAACAAGAACAGAACAGCCTGTACCACAGAAACGACAAGGCGCTTTGTCCCATGTGATTTTGGTTTGATCAGAGCTTGCAATCAGGTTAGTTGCAGAAGCTGGTAGTGTAATACCTGCGACAGCAGCAGCTGATGCAGCCGCGTTTGCTTTCACAAACGCACGTCTTGTCATTTTCATACTTCACCCTCAATTTGGGAATGTTGTGTTCCAGTGTCTTTTTCGTCCGTTTCTTCTAGCCCAGTTTCGATTTGGTGATAAACCAAAACCGTGCTCAAGACATTCGGTAAATTATTAATCGCATCGATAGTGTCTGTGATGAAACCTTGGTTCTCTGTTTCAAGCACAACGATGATTTTGCCTTCAGGACTGTCGCCGTAGATTTCCGCATTTTCATATGTTTCGATCTGGGTTTTCGTCTCTGCTAAATGTTCAGGCAGAACATGCACTACCAGACTTGAAATATGCACTTCGTTTAGTGACATATGTCTCTCTCGTTTTATTGCCTTTCACCGACCACTGACGGTTCAGGCTGTTATATTGCTCACATTGATGGATGAAGTAGGGCACACTGAAACGCATGCGCCGCAGCCGTTACACTCATCAAGGTCTAAATTTGGTTGTGCCACCTTGCCCAGTTCCAATTTGAACCGGATTGCCATTGGGTCACACATGTCCCCGCAGCTTCGGCACTCGACATTTTGCTTAGCTAAACAACTATCGGTGATGCTCGCTTTTGCCTGCCATGGCTGTTCTGTTTCTGCTAAGAACAAGGGTTCAGGACAAACATTGGCGCATTGATAACAAAAAGTGCATTCATCGATAGAAAAGTTGACCGCAGGAAATCCACCGTCGCTTTTGATTATAATTTTGGTTTCACATGCCTCGACGCATTTACCGCAACGAGTGCAGTCGTCTGTAAACTGCGTTGGCTTCGCTATCCAAGGAAGACGTAAGGAATTATCCAACTGCGTTTTTCTAGCAAAAAGTCTTCTTCGAGAAAGGTCTACCACTTAGTCACCTCAAAATTTGAAACCCAAACTAAGCATAGCCCACAATTTCATTAATAAACTGTCATTTAAGTACACGAAATTGTAGTTTTTGACATATATCTATAAATACCTCTTAGGGGGTAATTCGAATGCAATATTGTTTTGGATCAATAAATTCCGACGCAGGTGATCACATATTGATAAAGTTGAAAGATAATACGTGTTGTAGAAAGGCAAACATGGTTATCAAATGAGCGGAGTTCAGAGTTGTTTAAAAATGTGAAAAAGTCAGTAACACGTACAATTGCATCTGCCATGATGTTGATTTTACTTCTTTCTGTAGCGACTACTGGCTTTGCTATTTTCACTTTAGCATCAAGCTTGAACGATGCGGAGGCAGTCAACGTTGCTGGTTCAATGCGAATGCAGAGTTATCGGTTAGCTCATGATATTCAAAGTGAATCTGTTGATTATTCTTCACACATTGATTTATTTGAAGCGTCAATCTATTCACATTCTATGAGAGCGCTTCAACATTGGACGGTGCCCGAAGACATCACAAAAGACTATTACCGGTTGATTCTGCGTTGGCACGAACTTAAATCGGTATTAAAGAGCCAAGATCGGACTCAATACTTGGTTTTAGTCGCTGGTTTTGTTCAACAAATTGATGCCTTTGTTTTTAAGCTGCAAAACTATTCTGAGCAAAAACTCATCAACCTAGCATGGATTGGCGGGCTGGGGCTTGGCGGGATTCTGTGTACAAGCATGTTTGTTGTGCATTTTATTCGGTTAGAAGTGGTAAGGCCGTTACGCGCTTTGGTTGCGGCAAGTGAGCAAATTAAAAACCGCTCATTTGATGTATCGCTTAACATCTCAAGCGACAATGAGATGGGAATTTTAACCCGAACATTCAATCGGATGGCGATGGATTTGGGTAAGTTATATCGAGGGTTAGAGCAAGCGGTTGACGAAAAAACTCGTAAGCTACAGCACGCAAATCAATCGCTTCAAGTGCTGTACGATTCGTCTAAAGAGCTGACGGCTTCTCGTATCCATCAAGAAAATTTTCAGGCTATTTTACAACATATTGCAAGTTTGGAAGGAATTCGTGCAGTTAAGCTCGAAATTGATCAAATTGGCGAGCCAAATTGGATACTGACCGAAGGAGAAGAGTGTCGACACGGTTGTGATACCGATTGCCACAGTGAGACATTAACGTTGGATGGTGAGCACCTCGGTTACTTACATTGGAAAGCTGGTTTACCGTGCCCGAATGAAACACTGATCGACAACTTTGTTCAAATCTTATCACGTGCGGTATATTACAACCGTGCGCAACGACAAGCCGAGCAGCTGTTATTGATGGAAGAGCGTGCAACTATTGCTCGTGAGTTACATGACTCTTTGGCTCAGGCTTTGTCTTATCTAAAAATACAAGTATCGCTGCTCAAACGCAGTGTGAAAAATATTCCAGATGAAAAAGCGATCTCTCAAACGAATCAAGTGATCGCTGAGCTCGATACTGGCTTGTCAGCTGCCTATACCCAATTACGTGAGCTTTTGACCACCTTCCGTCTTACGATTAAAGAGGGCAGTTTTGGTCAAGCGCTTCAAGAAATGGTGGCGACGTTAGACGAACAAACAGCAGCGGAAATTTCTTTGAATAATAAGCTTTCATCAACGGAATTAGACGCGCATCAACAGGTGCATCTACTACAGTTGATCAGAGAAGCGACAATAAATGCGATAAAACACGCTCAAGCTAAGAATATTAAGATCCAATGTCTTGATTCTGATGGGAAAGTCACAGTGACTGTAGCTGATGATGGTATAGGCTTTGAGCAACAAGACGAAAAATTAAATCATTACGGTATGAGCATCATGCAAGAACGTGCAGCAAGATTGCACGCAGACCTCAGTGTAGAGGCGGCAAAGAACGATGGTTGTATCGTGAGACTAGAATTCCAACATAGTAAGGAAGTAAACATTGACAGTGTGTAAAGTAATGCTGGTGGACGATCACCCACTCATGAGACGTGGTATTCATCAGTTGCTAAGTTTTGAGTCAGACTTTGAAGTTATCGCAGAGGCCAGTAGTGGTGCGGATGCGGTCGCAAAAGCTCACGAACTCGAGCTGGATTTGGTGCTTCTGGATCTGAATATGAAAGGCATGTCCGGCTTGGACACGCTTAAAGCACTTCGTGCCGATGGTTGTGAAGCTCGCATTGTAATCTTGACGGTTTCTGATAGCCCTGCGGATATTGAAGCGATTGTGCGTAGCGGAGCAGACGGATACTTACTAAAAGATACCGAGCCAGATGAATTAGTTGAGCTACTAAAACAAGCACATGAAGGTGACAAGGCCTACAGCCAAGCGGTTGCGGGATACTTGAACGAGCGTTCAGGACAAGAGGATGTGTTTGACTCGCTGACCGATCGCGAGACGCAGATCCTGCAAGAGGTAGCACGTGGCTTTCGTAATAAACAGATCGCAGATCGCCTGTTTATCTCTGAGTCGACGGTAAAAGTACACATGAAGAGTCTACTCAAAAAGCTGAAAGTACCTTCACGTACTGCAGCAACCGTGCTTTACCTAGAGCGCTTTGGTGAAATTAAGTAACTTACTCTGAGTGCTTTAGATGCAAAAACCGCCCAAATTTAGGCGGTTTTTTTATTTGTCTGGGCGAATAGAGTACAAATCGCTGTTGTATTTACCGCACTCTAAATAGTAATGATGTGCCGCTTTTTTATCTTCCGCGACCACTCTCATACTGTGTATTTTCCCCTGTTCAAAGTAACGAATTTCGTACTCTACAATCGTATCAAGTTGCTCAGCAGCAGCCATGCTACGCCTCCATAAACTATCCTGTTGTTATTGATGCAATTTATATGCCATTTAAGGAACGCCGTCTCGTTCATATTTTGGCCGATAATTGCGCACTAACTCACTTTTTTGCGGATAGTTGTGATAAAAAAGTTAATTTCAAACTCTATATACTACGAGGGTGGCAAAAAGACTTTGCCATACTGACGAAAGTTTGCCGCAATACTAAGTGATTTAGGGTGAGTATAGAACTTAATCAATAAAAAAGGGAATATGGATCGGTGATGAAATTTAAAAGTTTATCCAATAAAGCGGTTCGATATGGATTTGTATTGATATCTATTGTGTTGTTAGCCGGATGTGCAAAAAAGTTTTTATACAGCAATATAGACTGGGTTGTGATTGAATATTTAGACGATTACGTTTCTCTTGATGGAGAGCAAGAGTCGTTGCTTGAAGAGCGTATTTTATTACTGGCCGATTGGCATAAAGAGGAAGAATTACCTTTATATATCGATCACTTAAAACAATTAGAGTCACTGAATAAAGACAACGTGACGCTAGAGTCATTGCAAGCGAACCGAGATCAAATGCGAGACCACTACCAACGTTTTGTCTCGAAAGCCGCGCCGGACCTCTTCTCGCTGAGTATGCAGTTAGACACTAAGCAAGAATCGGAGTTTGTCGACAGTGTAAAAGAGCGTTACAAAGAAAGAGATGAAAAATACGCAGGGAAAACGGAACAAGAGCTGCGAGAAATTGTCTTAGAGAATACAGAAGAGTGGATGGAAGAGTGGCTTGGTAAATTATCTAACCAGCAAAAAGTGCGCGCGAAACAACTTTCTAAAGAGGTGATTATAAATAGTCCGTTATGGCGAGATTACCGCTCGTCAATAATTCAGGAGTTAGAGTACCTTTTCGAAAATAAAACCAACACTGTTGTTTACCAGCAGGTATTCATGAAGCTCTTATTCGAGCCGGAAAGTTATTATAGTGATCAATTGAGGGACAATATTGATCGTAATATCGAACTGACGGATCAATTCACTCTAGATATATCCCAATCGATGAGTGATAAACAATGGCGACATTTTCATGGCAAAATTCGTGAATGGCGTGAGCTTGCTGAAGAACTACTGAATTAATACTCGATAAAACAATCTGTTAGTGTGAGTGCTGGTAGGGCATACCAGCACTTTCTGATGAAAAACTGATTCAAAGCAAATTCTTATTGTGGCATGAGCGTAACATGGCTTGTCGAACCATGTTGGATAGGATCCTCGCACACCCATGTATCCCTTGTGCGGGCCTTCACCCAAAACAATGAGAATAATTATGAAGCATTTAGTTGAAAGATTTCTTCGCTACGTCACGTTCGATACTCAATCAAATCCCCACGAGAGCGCCTGCCCAAGTACTGGCGGTCAGTTAGTTTTTGCTCAGCATTTAAAGAAAGAGATGCAGGAACTCGGATTGAGCAACGTAACCTTAAGTGATAACGGTTACCTAATGGCAAAATTACCGTCTAATGTTGATTACGCTGTGCCTGCTATCGGTTTTATTGCTCACATGGATACCGCGCCTGATGCTTCAGGCAAAAACGTAAATCCCCAGTTTATTGAAGATTACCAAGGCGGTGATATCGCTCTTGGTCTAGGTGATGAAGTGCTTTCTCCGGTGCAGTATCCAGATCTGCATGAACTTCATGGCCACAACCTAATTACCACTGACGGCACAACGTTGCTTGGCGCTGACAACAAAGCGGGTATTGCAGAGATTCTATCTGCCGTTGCCATGTTGATCGAAAACCCAGAAATCCCACACGGTGATATTTGTATCGGCTTTACTCCCGATGAAGAGATTGGTCGCGGTGCTGATTTGTTCGATGTAGAAAAGTTTGGCGCGCAATGGGCATACACTATCGACGGTGGCCCTCAAGGAGAATTGGAATACGAAAACTTCAACGCGACCAGTGCAGATGTTATTTTCCATGGCGTAAGTGTTCATCCAGGTACTGCTAAAGGTAAACTGGTTAACGCTATGAACTTGGCTGCGAAATTCCAAGTGCAGATGCCAGAAGATCAAACGCCAGAAACGACAGAAGGCTACGAAGGTTTCTTTCATCTTAAATCTGGTGAACTTGGTGTCGCCCGCAGTGAGCTAGGTTACATCATCCGTGATTTCGATCGTGAAGGACTTGAAAGCCGTAAAGCCTTTATGCAGAAGCTAGTCGATGACATGAACGCGGGGCTGAAGCATGGCTCGGTTGATTTGAAGTTAACTGACAGCTATTACAACATGCGAGAGATGGTAGAGCCTTACCCTCACATTATCGAACTCGCTAAATTAGCGATGGAAGAGTGCGATGTAGAGCCACTTATTAAACCGATACGCGGTGGTACAGATGGTGCGCGCCTATCATTTATGGGCTTACCTTGTCCGAACATCTTTACCGGCGGTTATAACTTCCATGGCATTCATGAATTTATCTCGGTAGAAATGATGGAGAAATCAGTACAAGTCATTGTGAAAATTGCTGAACTTACCGCGAAGAAGCATAGCTAAGTGTCACGCTAGATACAAAAAGCCCAGACAGTGAAGTGACCCCGTAAAGTT
>NZ_MDAW01000144.1:0-53944 GCF_002875385.1 Vibrio sp. 10N.222.52.B12
CGCGATGAACCTTTTTTATTATGAATCTAAATTAACTTTCGTGAGAGCCGATAAGACATCTCTTTCAAAGTCCATATTTCCGATGATCAAGTCGCTAAACTCGGAAGCTCCTTTTTCAATGACGATCGTTTGGATGGAATTACCCTCGTTGTGGGTGATTTCAAGCGATAGATCTTCGCCGTCCACATTTAGGTCGATACTATTGAGCAGCTCTTCAATGGTGTTATGCCCTGCATCTTCGACAACTTGGTTTAGATCTAGAGTGTCGAGGTCTCGTTCAAAGCCACGCACCAAGTCCGTGCCGGAATCTAGTGAGTCATTAACCCATCTAAATATGTCCGCTTCGTTGTCATTACCAATTAAAATGTCATGGCTTACATCCACTTCCGCTTCAATGATGTTCGCAGTACCACCGCTCGCCGCGTTTACGCCACCATTTTCGTCAATCACAAACTGAAGTGTATTTTCAGATTGGTCACCATCGTTATCGGTCAGTACGTAATCGAAGTCTAACGTTTCTATTGTGTCGCCTACCGCACCATAGAAGGCATATGCGCCATCATCCAAATCGACTTCCAACGAGTGCTTACTGTCGATGTAGATAGTGAGCAACTTCGTGATATCGTCAAACGCATGTGAGATGTCGTCGTTGTTGTCTACAACCGTCAAGTCTGTACCGTCAAATGAATAAGTGACACCGTCATGTTCTATTTCGCTGATGTAACCGCCATCTGCACCAATACCTGTATCCGGTGATGTGGTGTACATGAGGTTACCACCAACAGGTTGAATCACGGACTGCAACATAACTGGAGGCAGCTGAGTAACGTCAGGCACGACTACACCATCAAGGTCTTGGTTTAAGAAACCATCGTAAGCAACACGGTCTAACTGATCAGGCATCAGGTTCACACCCATACCATAAGCCAGCGCCGTGATCTTATTATCAGAATCGGTCAAGTGATCTATCCAACTGTTCTCACGAGCATCGTTGATGAATGATGAGGCTGGATTTGGTTGACCATCAGATAAGAAGTAGCTCACATTTGATGCACTAGGTAATTTACCCGCATCATCCCAAGAGTCCTTCGCTTCATTAATTGCGCGATTGTAATTGGTTGCACCGCCAGCACTAAGCGTATCAATGTACGCTTTCGCTTCATCTACGGTTAACCATGTTGCCCCAGCAATAGCGTACGTTGTTGCCGAACCACTGTATTTGATTATTTGAACCCGAGTTTGGCCAATCGATTCGTACTGATTTAATAACTGAGTTGCCGAGTCCTTCATTATTTGAAGTCGATTACCCGTACGCATCGAGCCTGAAACATCCATGATCAATTGAACGTTAGCGCTCTCTTTTGTTTCCGCGACCACATCATGAACAATGGATGTCGAATCAGATGAATCATCTTCAATAACAACATTTGCTACCGCGGAATTCATCAACCCAAGAGCATTCGAAACAACGACAGGCACCTCAATGTTTAAAGAGTCCTCGCCAGAAGTATCTGGATGATCTACTGGGCCAAGAAGTTCAGTAGAGATTGCCCCCGTATCACTAACCGAAATCTTAATGACCTCTTCTCCATCCGCTGAACCAACAAGCAATTGGTCGTTGTTGGACAAGGCCCATGTGATTGCCTCACCGTTACTGGTTAGGTTCGCAGTTGGGACATTCAGTGCGACAGAGTCAACCGTTTGACCAAGTGTTAACTGATCCATATCTAACGTTGAGTCTGTAGTGTCCATAAAACCATTCAGCGCGAAGTCATCGGCAATGGCATTACCCAAACCTTCTTCAGAAACATTAAGCGTGACGCCTTCAACAATCGGAGGCGCATATGGATTAACCGCAAAATTCCCCGCTTTACTGTCACCATCGTTATCGGTAATCGTGTAACTGAAGTCGATATCACCGTCACCACTTGGAGAGGTCAAAGGTACGTACTGGAAAAATTCCCACTTCCCGGTGCTTGGCGTTAATTGAACTTCAAACGCCAACTCGCCGTTCGCTTCACCGACTAATCTGTTTGGGTTTTGAGGATCAATCGCAACACTAATAGCCTTGCCATCAAGCGTTTCTAGACCACTCTCTGCACCATTAAGAACGATACTTCCTGGGCCATCAGCACCATAGAGTGCGCCTAAATTCCCCTCTGCTGTTGCAATTGGAATGGAGGAGTCAGCCCCAGTAAAGGTGATAGATTTGACGGTAAAGTCACTGTTGTCTGCGGTGTTTGGCCCGTTCCCGTTGCCAGTTGCTTCAAGAATAACCTTGTCAAAACCACCCTGTTGTACACTGAAGTTGGCTGCATAATCACCACTTGCCGCATCAGAGTTAAAGGCTTGCTGTGCGATCAAAACACCATCGCGATAGAAAGACGCAAGACCTTCTTCTAGCTCCCCACCAAACATCTTCTCGAATTCGATCTCAGCACCAAAGGCAATCTTGTTGCCCAAGTCGATGACCAATTGCTCTGAGACACCAGTATCATTGGCAAAACGATAGTCCACTTCATTAGCAAGTGGATAGCCGTTATTACCGACACTTTTCACACCAATACCTGATGAAGTTTGATTAATCTCTGCGGCGCCAAGATCGGTAGACTCATTAGACAAAAATCCCAAGGCAGTCACTTCGACATCTCCGAAAGTTCGGCTGAATGCATCGGATTCATTACCAACAAAACTAATATTGCCGGTGAGGATTTCCGGGATATCTGCCAGCGACACATCTACGGCTTGAGAAGACGTTGGAACATGTGGACAGTCATCCTCGACAACCACGTTCATACTTTGGGAGCTTGTGGTTTGACCATCACTCACTGAGATCTGCACATCAAAGTCGATCAAATCTTCGACGTCATTAACTGGATGATCGAGTGGCTCTAAGAGTGTGATGGTGTAACCCCATGTTCCTTGCCCTGCGGCATTTGGTTCTGTCAACACGACTGTTGCTACACTGGCAATACTTGCCGTTGATGCGGTGAGTGTTTGAGTATTGGCGTTCCAAGACCAAGTAACAGGTTCACCTCCAGATGCCAATCCATTTGGTCCGGAAAGTACAACACTCACGTTCGTCGTATCAGGGTCACTGACTGTGAATGAGCCAACAAAGCTCGCCGAGTTCGTGGAGTCTGAAGGAGTTCCCATAGTATCGGCGATACCATCAGGTAACCCTTCTTCAGAAACAATCGCATCAACCACATTGCCGATGGCCGGAGGCGCGTCGTTATCTAAAATCGTACCCGTACCTTGTACCGGAGTATTTTGAGTTGATGTGGAACCTGACAATGTGAAGGTTTCAGGGCCTTCAAATACATCGTCATCGGTGGTGTTCACAGTAACATTGTAAGTGGTGTCGTTTGCAGGAACAGTTACATCGAATGTGCCATCCGGATTTACAGCCACCACTTGCATTGAGTTATCCGCGTAAGTGATAGTCACTGACGTATCGGTATAATCCACACCTCCATCAGCTGTTCCATCAGCAAGTGTCATACTCACAACCGTATCGGTCGTACTTGGGTTGCTTAACGTGACATCTAATGTGGCTGGCTTACCTTCATTGACTGTCGCGTTGCTAATTGAAGCAACAACTGGACGGTCGTCATCTGGCTCAGGCCCCGGGCCGCTGCCATCATCGACAATCGTACCAGTGCCTTGTGCTGGGGTATTTTGAGTTGACGTAGAACCTGACAACGTGAAAGTCTCTGGACCTTCAAAGACATCGTCATCGTTAGTATTCACCGTAACGCTGTAAGTCGTGTCATTTGCAGGTACGGTCACATCAAAAGTACCATCTGGATTCACAACCACCATTTGCGTTGAGTTATCTGCGTAAGTGATAGTGACCGAGGTGTCTGTGTAGTCCACGCCACCATCGGCAGTGCCATCAGCAAGTGTCATGCTCACAACTGTGTCCGTCGTACTTGGATTGCTCAGGGTAACGTCTAATGTGGCAGGATCACCTTCATTGACTGTTGCGTTGCTAATTGAAGCAACAACTGGACGGTCGTCATCTGGATCAGGTCCCGGGGCGCTACCGTCATCAACAATGGTACCCGTGCCTTGTGCTGGTGTGCTTTGTGTCGATGTTGTACCAGTCAGCGTGAAAGTCTCCGCACCTTCCAAAATATCGTCATCGAAGGTATCGACCGTAACACTGAAAGTCGTTGTGTTTTCGGGTACATTTACCTCAAACGTACCGTCTGGATTCAGTAACACGACTTCGCTGGTATTATCTGAAAACGTGATCGTGACGGTTGTGTCCGAAAAATCCACACCACTTGTCGCAGTATCACCTGCAAGTTGCATGGTAACTACGGTGTTTGTTGTACTCGGGTTACTGAGATTTACGACAAGCGTAGCCGCCTCGCCCTCATTTACCGTTGCATCCGTAATAGATGCAACATTAGGTCGATCATCGTCTGGATTTTGACCAGGACCATCACCATCATCGCTTACGGTTGCTGTTCCTTCTGCGGGCTCTTCTTGAGTAGGTGTACTTGCAGTGAGCGTAAACGTTTCATCCCCTTCAAGTATTTCATCATTGTTCGTTACGACCGTGACAGAAAAGTTAGTATCATTTGCAGGAACCATCACTGTGAAAGAACCGTCCTCTGCAACGCTTACAGATTGCGATGTACCGTCTGAGAAGGTAACCAAAACAGATGTGTTATCGAAGTCACTCCCTCCTGTTGCACTGCCGTCGGCAAGTGTAAGAGTGACAGACGTTTCAGATTCACTTTGATTGCTTAAGACGACCTCAAAAACCGCAGGCTCTCCCTCATTAACGGTGACATCTGAGATAGAAAGCACAGTAGGACGATCATCATCAGGATTCTCTCCCGGACCACCCCCATCATCGCTGATGGTTGCTGTGCCAGTTACGGGGGCTTGTTGATTTGGCGTTGAACCACTGAGAGTGAAAGTTTCATCACCTTCTAAAAGTTCATCATTAAACGTTTGTACAGTGACAGTAAAAGTGGTCGTCTCGCTTGGTAAAACAATAATGAAATCACCATTCTCGTCGACGCTCACTTGTTGTTCTGTGCCATCTTCAAAAGTAATCGTCACGATGTTATTGAGGAAATCAGCGTCACTGTCTTCTTGTCCACCTGACGCACTGCCATCATCCAAAGAAAACGCTAACTCGGTTTCTTCGCTTGTTGTCCCATCAAGAGTGACATCAAAGTTTACATCTTCACCTTCGCTTACCGTTGGACTTGATATGTCCTGTATGATGACGTCAGCAATTTGACTCGGTTGTGAGACAAAACCACTAAAATACAACTCTAACAAGGTTAAGATCTGTGTCTCTGAAAGGCCAAGAGAGGCCAACCCTACTGTTTCGAAATCAGTCGCAGCAAGACTTTCAGCACCAGTCCGATCGATTACGCCACTCGCCTGAGGACTCGAACCCTCACTCTCACCCGCTGCTGGTTCAAATTCTGTTCCTAACAGTGTTGGGTCATCACCTTGTGCTATCGCCTCTACAACTCTCGCAACGTCGTCTGTAATTTCTATAGGCTCCTGACTTTCCTGAGTCACAATCCGCACGTTAGGCGTAGATTCATTCGATAAATCAGAGACTAGCACTTCACCTTGAGCCGGAGCTTCGCCCTGTTCCAACTCTCTTAAATTACCGTCTAAACCGATAACCACTGTCTGGCCCAATAATGAGCGTAAGGTTGCATTATTCATAGTTACCTCGACTCGCATCGTGCTGCGTCAAAAGTTTGTCACCTCATCATTTACGACTATAGTTTAGTCAAAATAATCGCAAATTTTGCTTACCTACACGGTTCTCAGAGCTTTACTTTCCTAGGGGCGGGACAAGTGAAGATCGATAAAGCCAAACGGTTCAAAAGCGCTATGACCTTAAAAAATCAGGATTTTTTTGAGGAATTTCGCTTAAAACATAAGCAAACTTAGTCATATGTGCTACGGTGTTATAAGGGGGCAGGCTGAGAATTAACCTCAAAAGCCTAGGGATAACAGTGAGTTGATAAATAATGCATTCAACCGCTGTTTAATGTCGTTGAATCTCATTTGTGAGAGCGGCAAATTGTATGGATTTTTCTGGGAGAATCGCCGTGAAGTGGAGCCGACTAAGCATAGCGTGCTGCAGTTGCCTAATAGTGTCATTTCCTATTTTCGGTCAAACGTTAGAACAGGCTGTAGCCTTAACGCTGAAAACAAACCCTGATTTGAAAGCTGCATTTAACGAATTCACAAGTAGTCGTTACGTTAACGACGCTTCATCAGGCGCATATTTACCACAAATTGATTTAGACGCTGGTATTGGTTACGAGGGAATTGATCCAGCCGAGAGTGTCGGACGTGGACAAACCGACTTAACCCGTAAAGAAGCGGCCGTGACCTTAACCCAACTTATCTGGGATGGGTCTGCAACTCTGAACGACATCGATCGAACTGCGGCAGACGCAGAGTCACTGCGTTATCAACTCCTTGCTGATGCATCGGACAAAGCGCTAGAGGTGACAAAAGTTTATTTAGATGCGGTGAAAGCCTATGAAATTTTGACCTTGTCTGAAAACAATCTAGCGGTGCACAAACGCATTTACTCAGATATTAAAAAGCGTGTGAACTCCGGTATCGGTTCCACTGCAGATTTGACGCAGGTAGAAGCACGTTTAGCAAAAGCGCACGGCAATCTTGCTGCTGCACAAAACAACCTCTATGACACACATACCATGTTTACTCGGTTAGTGGGTCAATCCCCACAAGGCCTAATTTTCCCTAGAGCTGATGAGAACTTCATTCCATATACTGTCGATGAAGCTGTAGGAATCGCTTTTGAGGAACACCCAGTGGTGAAAGTAGCGGTTGCTGATGTCGACTCAGCTAAGTTCCAGTACAAGCAATCCAAAGGGGTTAACCTCCCTACTGTCTCTATCGAAGCTTCACAAACTTGGCGAGATGATGCAGATGGTATTGAAGGTCGAAGTGACGAAACACTCGCAATGTTGCGTTTAAGATACAACCTTTATAACGGAGGCAGCGATGCGGCAAACTCAGAAAATTTCGCCTACCAATTAAACAAGGCGAAAGATTTACGCGCGTCCGCATACAAGAATATAGAAGAAGGGTTACGACTTTCTTGGAGTGCTTTAGATTTAACCTTGCAGCAAAAAGAATTCTTATCTGATCACGTAGACTCCGCAGCAGAGACCGTAATTGCCTACGAAAAGCAATACCGCATTGGCAAACGAACTCTCTTGGATTTGCTCAACACTGAGAATGAACTTTTCGAAGCACGTAAGGATTATCTGGATTCAAAATACGCCGAGCAATACGCAAAATACCGCGTAATGAATGCTACAGGACAACTGCTCAACTCTTTGCGCGTCGATATTCCGCAAGAGTGGCTAGAGAAAGTGGAGTATTAATATGAGAGTAATACCTATTTTTTTCATGGCGTGTTTGATTTCAGCGTGCAGTTCTAATTCTAATACCGAAACGGGCGATGAATACGAGTACATTGAAACACCCACCGCCAATCAAATTGCCGACCTGATCGATGATGATCGAGATGGTGTCATCAATGCTCGAGATTTGTGTCCTGGTACACCGATTGGTTCAGAAATCGATAATGATGGATGTGGGGAATTCTTAAAAACGTCCCAAGAAATGCAAATTCGAGTCTTGTTTGCGAACGATTCAGACGAAATCAATCCTATCTTTTCACAACAGCTCCGTGAGTTATCTGAGTTCTTAAAAGAATACCCAAGCACTTCTATTGAACTTCAAGGATATGCGAGCCGAACAGGGACTTCGCAACATAACTTAGACTTATCCAAACGCCGAGCTGAAAATGTAAGAAGAATCTTGCTTCAAAATGGCATATCACCGAACCGAGTAACCATTGTCGGCTACGGAGATACGATTCTGGCGTCTACTGGCACGGATGAAACAAGTCATGCGCTTAACCGACGAGTCACCGCTACCGTCGTCGGATACAAAGGAGAAGTGAAGAAAGAATGGACCATTTTCACCACTCTTCCTAAAAGCTAGCTAAGCCCATACGCTCACATAAACTAAAAAGGTCTAGTGTTTACTAGACCTTTTTGATTGATAGCGCTGCCTTACGGTTTACCTAGTTACTAGATAAATCGTTGATCTTAAGCAGATCATTCAAGATTGCACTGCCATCTATTGGAGATAATACGCCATCGTTAAGGTATTCACCGTACTGACTTGAGCCTCCCTCAATCACGAGTTTCTGGCTAGATGAACCATCCGATTCTGAAATCGTTAGGATCAGGTTCTCTCCATCGGCTTCCAACCCAATCTCATTGTTCGCAAGTAGTGAATCAATAGAGTCTGAATTATCAGCATGAAGCAAATCAGAAATATCAATCTTATCTTCGCCTTTAGTGAAGTCTGTGATCGTATCAATCTCACCATCTCGAATTCCGGAACCTTCATCGACAAGTTTAAAGATATCATCACCAGAACCACCTATAAGGATGTCGTCCCCTTCGCCACCGACCAAGATATCGTTCCCGCCGTGACCAAATAAGATGTCGTCACCTTGTTCTCCATAGAGTGAATCTGCTTTATCTCCTTGGTGGTTTTGATTAAATTCATCGATATGATCTTTCACATAAGTATGAATAGCTTCGGCATCAACTTTAGAAATATCTTGACCAGTTTCTTGTGCGACATGGGATTGAATTGCACTGATTCCCTGTTCATTGCCACCAAACTCGATCAAGTCACCAAGAAGGATGTCATCACCCTCTCCACCGCGGATGATATCCGAACCTTGTTTCAATGGAACATCTTGACCAAGTATCGTTTCTGCAAGTTTCGTAACATCAATTTCTGATTCGACAACGCCATCGGTGTCGTATTGTTGCAGTATGCTTTCCGATACGCCGCTTCCCAGACCGATTGCCTCCACACTCGAAAGGAGAGCTAGAACTTGATACATATGCTGAGCCTGAACGGAACTTCCACCTCTGTCATCGTATTCAAGGATTCCATTCTTACGGTCTATATCACCGATTTTCTGCCCCGTTTGAGGAGAGAAAAGATGCCCATCACTGTTGATTAAGACGTTACCTTTGTAACTAACGGTTTGACCAAAGCTGTAGCTGTTATCATTAACCACATCTTGCAACGTAACAAGCTGCCCATCGTCACCCACATCAAGTATGACTTTAGAGAATTCAGGACGCTTTATATTGTCGAGGTTATCGTATGTATTTGGCTGACCGTCGGTAATAAAGTATGTGATATTTTCTCCATTGACGTTTGGCTGAGTACCAAACCAATCGACTGCCGATTGCAAACCAGATTCATAGTTCGTATTACCACTACCGTAATCACCGATCTTATTGAGTTCCTCGACAAAATCAGTTCTTGCAGTTGCAGAACTCAGATCCACTTCAATCACCTTCGTCGCCCCAGTAGCAAACTCAGAAAGCAATATGTTTACCGTACCGGGCTCAACACCTTGGTTAACGGATGCAAGTAGCTCGTCAAAAACGTCCAGAACTTCATCTTTTGCACTACCAACCCAGCTGCCCATGCTGCCAGACGTATCAAGCACAAACGCAATGTTGTAATCCTGTCCTGCGATGATTTCTAAACCTTGGACATCACCAACAATGAGGTCATTGTCGGCATTACCTTTGATCGTGTCATCGCCGTGCGAACCTGACTTAAGCTCAAACTCACGAGCAGTAATGTCAACCGATTCCGTTGTCGTTGCGGCATCATTATTTGATGCTTCTACAGACGTTGCGGTAACACTCATAGGAAAATCAAAGCTGCCTTCATAATCGAATGGTACTTTAATCTCCAACGATGCGTGGCCTTGACTATCGATATTGACAAGGTAACTGCCATTGAGCTCTGGAGTAACTATCAGGTCATTTACGTATAGCTCTACGCCCGACGGTAAGCCGTCGATGAGAACAGTTTGGTTCAAGCTCTCGCTGCCATCAGCATCGACTAAATCGACATTAATATCGATAGGAATCCAACGATCTTGCAGTATCTGATAAGTCCCGTCAGGGTTAAGTTCTACTACTTTGTCGGCAAAGACGACACGCTCGATCTCATATAAGTGATCTCCACGGTCTTCTTGTCCTGTATTGTCATTAACCGAATCGATGGAGCGGTTATCCAAGAAGATCCAGTATGGAACATCACCACCGTGGTTATTCTTGAAGGTAAACTCGTAGTCACTAAAGTTACCTGTTAAGTAAACCGTATCTGTCCCATCGTGTTCCGTGATGGTTGAAGCATCATCACCATAGAATGAGTCATTCTGCCCACCTCCAACAAAGACATCGTCACCGCCACCACCATAGAAGGTATCGTTGTAATCGGTACCAACAAACAGACTATCTGTATCTGAAATGTCGTTATTATTGCCGAGCATTACGTTTGCTGGTGGATTGTCTTCTTGATAAACACTGTCTAGCCCCAACCCAGCAGCAACTGATGCATTCTGGGGTTTGGTACTATCAATCGCTGATGTAACTAGGCTGTGGTTTGAATCAACCGCATCGTTCTTTGAAATATCGCCAACTGAAATCGTAACTTTTGGCGCGTCTGCGACAGCAACGACCTCAATATCCAATGTCTCTGTTGCGCCGGTGTTCGTGGTGTATGTAATCGATGGAACATCACCAGACCAATGTTCAACCGGTTCGAACTTGTAGCTACCGTCTTGGTTTACCACCAATGAACCACTATCTAACGAGACCGTTTCACCAACAGCGTAGTCTGTATTGTTAACGGTAATATGGTCGACCAATAGGACATTATCGCCATCAGTATCATTCAATAAAACGTTACCCTGTAGCGACACATCTTCATTCGTGATGCCAACATCACTAGTTGTGTTTGTCGCTAGATTTTCATGCACGACGACATTAATCGTGGCATGTGAGTCTTCAGTATCACCATTCGAGCTTTCTGTACTTGTCGCCGTTACCGTAATGGTAAAGTCATCGTGCGATCCCGCTGGTGGTGTCACCGTCAAAGAGTCAAGTGACCATCCTGTAACATCCAGTGCTTCGTTCACTGTCGCTACCGTAATAGAATTCACTCCATCAGAGAGCACCGCCCCAATTGGCAAACCTTTTAATGTCACTGCAAGTGATTCAGAGCCATCAGTATCAGTCAGACTTGCTCGAATTTCTGAAATTGGAATAGCGGTATCTTGCAACCCTTCATTGACTTCATACGTCTCATAGAACTGAACGCCGTCCACTTCTTTTAACTCAGAAGTTCTTGCATCGATTGCATCCAAAGCAACTGAGTCACTCACCACATACAAGTTGCTGTTACTTAAATTAACTGGCGTTTGGCCATTGATAGAGACATCTACATTAAAATTGCCAGGCCCATTCTGGTTGTGATGATAAATCTCTATCGCGTAGAAGCCGGAAACAGAAGGTACAAATTCACCACCTTTAATGTCGCCACTCCCATTATCCCAGCGAGCCTCATCAACAAGTGTTCCACCAATTTTAATTGCTAAACTATCATCAGCGGTACCTACGAAGTCGTAGCTTGTACCAGCTTCTAGGTAGACTAATGCTGTCACTAATACGGCTTCATCCGCTGCTGTTGCCCCTGACGCGATATCCTGAACATTGGTGGTGGTCGATTGGCTGCCATCTTCTAAATCTAAAGCTTCAATAGCATCAACCAAAACTTGTCCCGCAACACCTTGACCGTTATCAGAACCAATAATGACATTTGTCCAAGAAGTCACGTTGAAATCTTGTTGAGGAAGAGATAACCCTGGAGTCACTGTAACCAAATTCGGCGCATCTGCATCTGGGGTAACATCAATCGTCAATACAGATTCTTGCCCCGTATCTTCCCCATCCGTTGGTTTAAAACCAATTTGCGCATAGCTCCCTTCTTGATTACCAACTCCATTTCCAGTGAAGCTGTCATCACCAGATTCGTTTACCTCTGGAGTGAAACGTACACTATCGGCATCAAACTGCGATTTACTCAATACTTGGTCTGTTTGAACCGTCTGCCAATTTCCTTGCTCATCTATGTACTCAAGTACACCGTCGCTAGGAAGCGACGTAATTTGGACAGACAGCGTCGATGTTTCTGAGTCGGCATCCGTGACGCCAAATGATTCCCAATCCAGAGTGACTTGGGAATCTTCTAGAGTGGTAACTGACGAAGGCGAAGCTTCTGGTGCATCATTCACGTTTACAAGTGAAACATTAACCTCTGCTGTGTCTACGCCACCCGTACCATCGGCAACCTTCACCTGCAGTGTATAGTCGCCTAAATCAACATCATCAATAGTCTTGTTGAGTGAAACCTCCCCCGTCGATGGGTCGATATCAAATAGGCCGTTCGTTGTTGTTCCATCAGCAAAACTGTAAGTAAGTTCATCGTTATCTAGATCTTCAGCAACAAGCGTACCCACAACAGTGCCACTAACACTGTTTTCATTTACGGTGCCAAAGTCATAAACATCATTGTTTGCTGCATCGCCAGGAAGATCACCGTCAGAAATAAACTCCGGCGCATGTTGAGCGTCTGCGATAGAAACAGATGCTTCTTTAGAAGTCGTATTCAATGAAGAGTCTGCACCACTCGTTTCAGTTAGTGTCACTGTCAGATCTTCAGCGCCTTCATAGATACCGTCATCCAGCGTCTCAATATCAAGGGCGACTGAAGTTTGGCCTGCAGGAATAGTCACGGTGTAAGTGTTTGGCGCTGTGTAATCATCGCCGTCAACGTCACCACTAATCGTGAATGTCACCACGACATCTTCATCCGCTTTCTGGTCGATGCTGACAGTAAAGTTTGCATCACCACCTTCAGCTGTAGAGCCAGTGTCAGCGACAATGCTCACTTTCGGTGCTTGTTGAGCGTCATTAATTGTCACGCTCGCACTGTCGTTTGTAGAAGCAGTTGCATCTGCACCTTCTACATCTTTAATCGTGACAGTAAATGACTCTGCACCTTCGTAAGTGCCGTCAGTAAGCGTAGTGATGTCTAGATCGACAGAAGACTGACCTGCCGGTACTTCAATACTTGCTACGCCAGTAAAATCAGAGCCATCTTGAGCAACACCTGAGTACTCGAACTCAACCGTTACTTTCTCATCAGCAACTTGATCTAAGCTCACAGTGAAGCCTGCGGTTTGACCTTCATTTACGCTATCTTGGTCAGCAACAATGCTGACTTTCGGTGCCGCCTGCTCATCTGTTACAGAGATCGATGCCTCTTTAGAAGCCGTATTCAATGAAGAGTCTGCACCACTCGTTTCAGTTAGTGTCACTGTCAGATCTTCAGCGCCTTCATAGATATCGTCATCTAGCGTCTCAATATCAAGGTCTACTGAAGTTTGGCCTGCAGGGATAGTCACGGTGTAAGTGTTTGGCGCGGTGTAATCATCACTATCAACATCACCACCAATCGTAAATGTCACTACGACATCCTCATCCGCTTTCTGGTCGATACTTACAGTAAAGTTCGCATCACCACCTTCAGCGGTAGAGTCTGCATCAGCAACGATGCTGACTTTCGGTGCTTGCTGAGCGTCATTGATAGTCACGCTCGCACTGTTGTTCGTCGAAGCTGTTGCGTCTGCACCTTCTACATCTTTGATTGTGACAGTAAATGACTCTGCACCTTCATAAGTACCATCAGTTAGCGTAGTGATGTCTAGGTCAACTGAAGACTGACCTGCTGGTACTTCAATACTTGCTACGCCAGTAAAGTCAGTACCATCTTGAGCAGTACCAGAGTATTCGAACTCAACCGTTACTTTCTCATCAGCGATTTGATCTAAGCTCACTGTAAAGCCTGCGGTTTGACCTTCGTTGACGCTATCTTGGTCGGCGACAATACTCACTTTCGGTGCCGTCTGTGCATCTGTTACAGAGACCGATGCCTCTTTAGAAGCCGTATTCAACGAAGAGTCTGCACCACTCGTTCCAGTTAGCGTCACTGTCAGATCTTCAGCGCCTTCATAGATACCGTCATCCAGCGTCTCAATATCAAGGGCAACTGAAGTTTGGCCTGCAGGAATAGTCACGGTGTATGTGTTTGGCGCGGTGTAATCATCGCCGTCAACGTCACCACCAATCGTGAATGTCACCACAACATCTTCATCCGCTTTCTGGTCGATGCTGACAGTAAAGTTCGCATCACTACCCTCGGCTGTAGACCCAGAGTCAGCAACAATGCTGACTTTCGGTGCTTGCTGAGCGTCATTAATTGTCACGCTCGCACTGTTGTTTGTAGAGGCAGTTGCGTCCGCACCTTCCACGTCTTTAATGGTGACAGTAAATGACTCTTCACCTTCGTAAGTTCCATCAGTAAGCGTAGTGATGTCGAGGTCAACTGAAGACTGGCCTGCCGGTACTTCAATGCTTGCTACGCCAGTAAAGTCAGAGCCATCTTGAGCAACACCAGAGTATTCGAACTCAACCGTTACTTTCTCATCAGCGACTTGGTCCAAGCTCACAGTAAAGCCAGCGGTTTGACCTTCATTGACGCTGTCTTGGTCGGCGACAATACTCACTTTCGGTGCCGCCTGTGCATCTGTTACTGAAACCGATGCCTCTTTAGAAGCCGTATTCAGCGAAGAGTCTGCACCACTCGTTTCAGTAAGCGTCACTGTCAGATCTTCAGCGCCTTCATAGATACCGTCATCTAACGTCTCAATATCAAGGTCTACTGAAGTTTGGCCCGCAGGAATAGTCACGGTGTAAGTGTTTGGCGCGGAGTAATCATCGCTGTCAACATCACCACCAATTGTGAATGTCACCACGACATCTTCATCCGCTTTCTGGTCGATGCTGACAGTAAAGTTCGCATCACTACCCTCGGCTGTAGACCCAGAGTCAGCAACAATGCTGACTTTCGGTACTTGCTGAGCGTCATTGATTGTCACGCTCGCACTGTTGTTTGTAGAAGCAGTTGCATCTGCACCTTCTACATCTTTAATGGTGACAGTAAATGACTCTGCACCTTCATAAGTGCCATCAGTAAGCGTAGTGATGCCGAGGTCGACAGAAGACTGGCCTGCCGGTACTTCAATGCTTGCAACGCCAGTAAAGTCAGTACCATCTTGAGCAGTACCAGAATATTCGAACTCAACCGTTACTTTCTCATCAGCGACTTGGTCTAAGCTCACTGTAAAGCCCGCGGTTTGGCCTTCGTTGACGCTGTCTTGGTTAGCAACAATGCTGACTTTTGGTGCCGCCTGCTCATCTGCTACAGAAACCGATGCATCTTTAGAAGCCGTATTCAACGAAGAGTCTGCACCACTTGTTCCAGTTAGTGTCACTGTCAGATCTTCAGCGCCTTCATAGATACCGTCATCTAGCGTCTCAATATCAAGGGCGACTGAAGTTTGGCCCGCAGGAATAGTCACGGTGTAAGTGTTTGGCGCGGTGTAATCATCGCTGTCAACATCACCACCAATTGTGAATGTCACCACGACATCTTCATCCGCTTTCTGGTCGATGCTTACAGTAAAGTTCGCATCATTACCTTCTGCGGTAGAGCCAGTGTCAGCAACAATGGTCACTTTCGGTGCACTTTCTGCGTCTAAAATTGTTGCCTGACCAGTCGCTTGACCATTAGTCGTCACCCCATTACTTTCTGTCACAGTGAGTCCAAACGTTTCATTTCCCTCGTAGATATGATCTTCGTTAGTCGGCACAGTAACCGTGATATCCTGGATTCCCGCAGGTATTGTTACATTCCCATTTCCATCAACATTCAATGATTGTGTTTGGCCATTAGTGTCTACATAAGTCACAACTAAATCGCCAAGGTCATTATCCTCTGCTGAATAGTTTCCGTCCGCCTCTACCGATAAGTTAACAACAACAGCGCTTTCAGTTTGATTTGATAACGAAACCGTAAAGACTGCATTTTCACCTTCATCGACATTCCCGCCACCATCTACGGTTAGCGTAGGCTTGTCGTTGTCTGGTGTTGTCGGCCCCACAACAGAGCCGTCATCTTTTATGTTCGCTTGACCAACGGCAGAACCATTTGAAGTGATGCCAGCAGACTCCGTCGCGACTAAACCAAAGCTCTCAGAGCCTTCGTAGACATCATCCTGAGTCGTAGGGACAGATACTTCGATTGCAGTAATACCTGCAGGAATAGTGACATCACCATTATCTGAAACGGTTAGTGATTTCGTTTCGCCTTCACTGTCTTTGTAGGTTACGACAAAATCATTAATGTCAGAGTTTTCTGCTGTATATGCGCCACTCGTGCTCGTGGCCAAATTGATAACGACTGGTGACTCTGTTTGATTAGATAAAGAAACAACAAATATTGCTTCTTCCCCTTCATTAATATCACCACCACCGCTGATAGATAGCAGCGGCTTATCGTTATCAGGCGTTGTTGGACCGACAGCTGAGCCATCATCCTTTATCACTGCCTCACCACTCGCCACGCCGTTTGATGTAATACCGCCAGTTTCGGTCACAACCAAGCCAAAAGACTCTGCGCCTTCGTAAACATCGTCTTGTGTCGTTGTAATTGTTACCGTGATATCAGTAACTCCGGCAGGAATAGTAACGTCTCCACTTGGACTAACTTCCAGAGTCTGCTCTTGGCCTTCTCCGTCAATATAAGTCACCGTCATGTTACCAAGATCTTCATCTTCAGCGGTGTAGTTGCCATCTGTCTTTGGACTTAGATTGACGACAACAGGACTTTGAACTTCGTTAGACAGCGACACCGTGAATACTGCGTCAGAACCTTCACTCACGTCGCCAGCATTACTCACTGAAAGTGACGTACTATCATTGTCTAAGATTGTTGATGAGCCCGACTCGCTACCGATTTCAACTTCCATCGTCTCGTCATTTTCAACAACAAGATCATCAATCGTTGGCACAATGATTTCGAAGCTACTAACACCGGCAGGAACAATCAGGTAGCCCCCCGCAAAAACAACACCATTCGTGTAGGTTGCATTTGAGAGGTTGACGTCTGAATCATCTGCCGATGAGCCTGGAGCCAATGTAGTTATTGGATACTTAACCGCCGTTTCTGTCGCCTCATCCAGTACCACAGAAAACGTAACGTCTTCTCCTTCTGTAACAGTGTTCCCTGTTAAAGATAGATCCGGACCGTTCTCCGACACGTTGCCGTCTAGAACCTGATTGGCAATTGTAACCGTTGCAGGGTCACTTTCAGCGTTACCAGAATCAACTACAACGTAGTCAAAACTATCTTCAGGTGGGAAGCCCTCTACATAACGCAACTCCCAATTCCCAGATGTTTTGGTCGAGAAGTCTAATTGAGTAATTACCGCCCCTTCAGGTAGAGGGTAATCCTTACCGAAGCCAATACTAGTCTCCTGGAATAGCATGTTGTTGCCTTCTGGCTTCAAGAACTCAATAACTTGAGTTTGCTCTGTGCCGTTAGCATCAAGGTATGTCACCGTGATAAGAGCAGCATTGTTGTCGCCGTGCTCAAACAAGCCTCCTAGGCCATCCAGACCAAGATTCACGCTGCCAACAGGGTTCTCAGACAAATCAATGCTGATGGTTTCGCCGCGCTGAATGCCTTGGCCATCGTTATCAGCAATACCATGACCAATATGTGAGACTTCTCGGTTGTATTGAGCTAGCACACCACTATCGGAGGAGATATCAATAGACGCTCCATTTACTAGATATTCGGTTCGACTGTGTGACTCACCACCGTCGGCACTTAAACCCCAGTTGTAGAAATCCGTCGTTGACTCTTCTCCATTTGGAGAATTAGGTCTGTCTTTGATACCAAGCAAGAACCCAACATTATCCGCTTCGTAGTAGATGCTGTCTTTGTTGTACAACGAGCCATCGGCCGATGTAATTTCTTGAAGATCGCCATTTTCATCTTTGAAATACAAGGTGCCAGATGTAGGTAGCTCTGTTATCCGGATCTGAAGATCATCACCATTTAAGTCATCCTCAACGTCAGAAATATGATCGCTTTCTGAGCCTTGGTCCAAAGGCTTATCATCAGTATCAAAAATTACGTTAGTAATAAGTTCGTCAACGCTATGGTCAAAGTCTTCGTTAAGTGGCTGGTCGTTAACTGGTGTAACGTTCAGAGATACTGTTGTGGTTTCAGTTACACCGCCAGAAGTAACCGTGTAAGTGAACTCATCCGCACCGTTGTAATCTTGGTCTGGCGTGTAAGTGATCGTGCCGTCGTTGTTCACAACCACACTGCCATTTGCAGGGCCATTGCCCGCTTCTACGGATACAACTGGTGATTGGCCTTCAAAGCTGTCGTTGTCTAACACGTCCAAAATTGTTGGTGTGTCTTCAACGATATCTGCACTATCAGCGACAATATCCGCAACGGCGTTAACCGTGAAATCAACAGTCTGGCTAACGCTTTCACCATCAGGGTCTGTCGCGGTGAACGTTAGCTCTTCAGAACCGTTCCAGTCTGCTGTTGGGGTGATAGTTGCGATACCATCGACGATCGATACTTGAATGTTGTTGTTGCCAGAAACAGTAAACGTCAGTTCGCTATCTGCATTATCAACGTCACTGAACGCGTCATTTAAATCGATGGTATATTCAGCAAAGTCTTCCGGTAGAACTTGATCAGCAATGGTGTTTTCAACCACTGGTTTATCGTTCACTGGTGTTACGTTTAGAGATACTGTTGTCGTCTCAGTGACACCACCGGAGGTAACTGTATAAGTGAACTCATCAGCACCGTTGTAATCTTGGTTCGGCGTATAAGTGATCGTACCGTCGTTGTTAACAACCACACTACCGTTAGTCGGACCATCTCCAGATTCAACCGTGACAACTGGCGATTGGCCTTCGAAGCTATCGTTGTCCAACACGTTCAAAATTGTTGGTGTGTCTTCAACGATATTCGCGCTGTCAGCGACAATGTCGGCGACAGCGTTAACCGTAAAATCAACCGTCTGGCTAACGACTTCCCCATCAGGATCTGTCGCGGTGAACGTTAGCTCTTCAGAACCGTTCCAGTCTGCTGTTGGGGTGATCGTTGCGATACCATCGACAATCGATACTTGAATATTGCTGTTACCCGAAACGCTAAACGTCAATTCGCTATCTGCGTCGTCGACATCGCTAAATGCATCATTTAAGTTGATGGTGTATTTTGCAAAATCTTCCGGTAGAACTTGGTCAGCAATGGTGTTTTCAACCACTGGCTTGTCGTTGACTGGCGTTACGTTTAGCGTGACAGTGGTCGTTTCTGTCACACCGCCAGAGGTGACTGTGTAAGTGAACTCATCCGCACCGTTGTAATCTTGGTTTGGCGTGTAGGTAATGGTGCCGTCGTTGTTCACAACAACACTGCCGTTCGTCGGACCATCTCCAGATTCCACTGTAACAACTGGCGATTGGCCTTCGAAGCTGTCGTTGTCTAACACATCCAAAATGGTTGGCGTATCTTCAACGATATCTGCACTATCTGCGACAATATCGGCAACGGCGTTGACTGTGAAATCAACCGTCTGCCTAACTTCCAAACCGCTTAGATCTGTCGCAGTAAACGTCAGCTCTTCAGAACCATTCCAGTCTGCAGTTGGTGTAATCGTCGCGATGCCATCGACAATCGACACTTGAATGTTGCTGTTACCAGAAACGGCAAACGTCAATTCGCTATCTGCGTCGTCAACATCGTTAAATGCGTCATTCAAGTTAATGGTGTATTCAGCAAAATCCTCAGGTAGAACTTGGGATGGGATAGCATTTTCGGTTGTCGGAGCATCATTAAGTGGATTAACTGTTACAGAAACTTCTGCTTCATCTTCTAATGCACCATCAGAAACTGTGTAGCTAATGGTTGCTTCACCGTTGAAGTTTTCTGCAGGAGTAAAAACAAGCTTACCGTCTACGATTTCAACGGTGCCTTGCTCTGCAGGAACAGACGCATTCACTATGGTCAGTGTGTCACCGTCAACATCGGTGTCGTTTGGTAGCACATCAATGGTGACTGGCGTATCTTCGTCCGTCGTAGCGCTGTCATCATTTGCTATTGGTGCATCATTTACAGGGTTAACAGTAACCGAAACCGTTGCTTCATCTGTTAGTTCACCATCGCTAACAACATAAGTGATAGTTGCTTCGCCGTTGAAATTCTCCGCTGGAGTGAAAACAAGTTTGCCATCTACGATCTCAACAATACCTTGTTCAATAGGAACAGATGCACTCACGATGGTTAACGTATCGTTATCTAGATCAGTATCATTTGGCAAAACATCAATCGTAACCGGAGTATCTTCATCGGTGGTAGCGATATCGTCTACTGCTACTGGCGCATCGTTAACAGGATTCACACTGATTGTCACAGATGCTTCGTCTGTCATTTCTCCATCAGTCACTACATAAGTAACCGTTGCGTCACCATTGAAATCCTCAGCAGGAGTAAAGATCAACTCACCATCAACAATTTCTACTGTTCCTTGCTCATCAGGCACGGTAGCAGATTCGATAGATAAGTTTTCACTGTCTTGATCGGTATCATTAGCTAGAACATCAATTGTGACAGGTATATCTTCGTCGGTTTGAATATTGTCATCTTCCGCAACAGGCGCCACAGGGGTAACTGTCGGAGATGTTTCGTCAGAACGGATATTACTTAAGTAGAGCTCAGCTAATGACAAATTCTGAGTTTCAGAAAAACCTAGCGCTGCCAACCCGGTCGTTTCAAAATCCGTGTCGGCTAATAATTCTGCAGCAGTGCGTTCAACAGTGCCGCTAGTTTGCAAACTAGAACCGTTAGTTTGACCTGCAGCTGGTGCAAAATCTTCGTTTAGCAACGTTGGGTCTTGCCCTTCTCGAAGAGCGTCAATAATTTGAGCAACATCGTCAGAAACGTCTTGCACCCCTTCTTGTTTTGCAACTAAAACCTGAAGCTTGCCTGGTTCAGCTCCAGTTTTAGAAACAATCAACTCACCAGGTGACGGTTGTTCGTTTTCGGCAAGCGCTCTTAACTGCCCATCCAAACCTATTACGACTAATTGCCCACCAAGTGAAACTAAGGCTGTACGATCCATATAAACCTCTGACCTAAAATTACTGTCAACATTTTGACCATTGATACTTATTCGTTATATATTGCCCGAATATATAACGCAATAACAGTGCATTAACACTAAATTACAACTTCTAAGTCACATATTACTCAGAAGGATGTGTCATGTGATAAAAAGAGACTACCGTCACTAATATATGGACACCCATGCTGAATAAGACATTGAAAATATGATCTTTATTCAGAATATAAAGTGCCTTCCGTGCGGTAACTTAAGATTTACTTACACATCGATAAGTATAGCAACTAGTTCCATAGTTGATTGTTAATAGCTTTGTACGTTAAATTATTGACGCCTATAGAGGTGTCGCTATCTATAAGAACGATTTCTCACCCCAGACAATTCACAATCTAGGAGAATCACAGTGAAGTGGACTCGTGCCAACGCCTTTTGCTTGGGTGTGCTCGCCGCTAGCCCTGCTTTAGGGCAAACATTAGAGCAAGCGGTTGAAAATACGCTTAAAACAAACCCAGACATAAAAAGTGCGTTTAATGAATTCGTAAGTAAGCAGTATGTGAATGAAGCCTCGAGTGGCGCTTACCTTCCCTCTGTCGACCTTGACGCGGGTATTGGATACGAAGGTATCGATCCTGCGGAAGCGGGCCGCGAATCAACGGATTTAACGCGTAAAGAAGCAACTGTCACGCTTACCCAGCTTATTTGGGATGGTTCGGCAACATTGAATGATATTGATAGAACCGCAGCTGATGCAGAATCAGTACGCTATCAATTACTTGCTGATGCTCAAGATACAGCGCTAGAAGTGACTAAAGTTTATTTGGATGCAGTGAAGGCTTATGAAATCCTGACACTCTCCGAAAATAATTTGAAAGTTCACAAGAAAATTTATCAAGACATTAAAAAGCGCGTCGACTCTGGTATTGGTTCAACAGCTGACTTGACTCAAGTTGAGGCCAGACTGGCAAAAGCCCACGGCAATTTAGCGGCAGCGCAAAATAACCTGTTTGATAGCCATACCATGTTTACTCGCATTGTCGGCCAATCTCCACAAGGGCTTACCTTTCCGCGTGCCGATCAAAACTTTATCCCATATACGGTAGATGATGCTGTAGAGTTGGCATTTGATTCCCATCCGGTCATTAAGATTTCTACTGCAGATGTTGATTCAGCTAAGTTTCAATATAAGCAGTCAAAAGGTAACTATTACCCAACCCTTTCGGTTGAAGCAGCTCAGACATGGCGTGACGATGCTGGTGGCATTGAAGGGCGTGGTGACGAAACAACTGCGATGTTGAGAATGCGCTACAACCTTTACAATGGGGGCAGTGACGCAGCAAATGCAGAGAGTTTTGCCTACCAACTAAACAAAGCAAAAGACTTACGTGAACGCGCTTATAGAAACGTTGAAGAAGGCTTGAGACTCTCATGGAGTGCTCTCGATCTGACGTTACAACAAAAGGAATTCTTATCAGATCACGTTGACTCTGCTTCACAAACCGTCATCGCATATGAGAAACAGTACCGTATCGGTAAGCGAACCTTGCTGGACTTACTTAATACAGAAAATGAATTGTTTGAAGCGCGAAAAGATTATTTAGATGCTAAATACGCTGAACAGTACGCAAAGTATCGAGTCATGAACGCCACTGGCCAGCTATTAAATGCATTACGTGTTGACGTCCCGACCGAGTGGAATCAGAAGGTGGAGTACTAAACCATGAAAGTAACAAAGGTTCTATTCACTCTAAGTATTTTTGCTTCTGCCAGCTTCGCAGCAACGAATGATGAATATGATTACATGCCAACCCCAGATGCTCAGCAAATTGCCGATCTGCAAGATGATGACAATGATGGCGTGATCAATGCTCGTGACTTGTGCCCTGGCACTCCGGTAACGTCAGAGATAGATAATGATGGGTGTGGTGAATACATTAAAGCATCCGAGAAGATGCAAGTCCGCGTTTTATTTGCCAATGATTCAGACGAAATAAACCCTGTATTTCGTCGTCAAATTCGAGAACTCTCAGAATTTCTGAAAGAGTACCCTTCTACCTCAATTGAACTGCAAGGTTACGCCAGTAAAGTGGGGGGTTCTTCCCACAACTTAGGCCTTTCAAAACGACGCGCAAATAATGTTCGCGAAGCGCTATTGCGTTATGGTATTGATACTAATCGAGTTCGCATCGTCGGTTTTGGTGATACCCATTTAGCGACAGAGGGTACCGACGAAGTGAGTCACGCACTGAACAGAAGAGTAACGGCTTACGTTGTCGGCTATAAAGGTGAGATAAAGAAAGAGTGGACCATATTCACTACTCTTCCAAAAACCTAATAAAAGGAGCTTCGGCTCCTTTTGTTTTTTCAAGCGTACGAAAACCGTATTATGCTTTAGGAATCGACACTTTAATGGTAATCTAGCCGCGTCATAACAATGAGAGTTTTGAAATGAGCAAACTTACAACAGATATCCAAGCAAACCTTGATCTTTTTGTTGCTGAAACAAAAGAAAACCAGCTAGTTTGGGGTCTACGCAATGAAGAAGGTTGGTTATCTTGCGATTCAACTGAATTCGAAAACAGCGAAGTCATGCCTTTTTGGTCTGCTAAAGAAGATGCAGAAGCACACAACGTTGAAGAATGGGCAGATTTTGAAGTACTAGAGATTCCTCTGGATATCTTTGTTGAAGATTGGCTTTTAACTCTTGCTGAAGATGGTGTTCTTGTTGGTGCTAACTGGAACGCACAGCTAGAAGGTAAAGAGCTTGAACCTCAAGACCTAGCTAAACTATACCTAAGCTAATTCTTTAAGACCTCAGCACCAAGCTGGGGTCTTCCTCTTTTCACTTACCTTTTCGATATAAAGCTCGACCGAGCGCATAGTTTTCTTCATTTCATTATCTATACCCTTCGTGTTTTGTCACAATGACTCAACCTCAATTGGTATATCATACCGAACAAACTATATTAGAAAGAACATAAGGTTACATCACTATGCGTACGCTGCTCTCTTTGCTTGCGTCACTATTTTTAGGTAGTCAAGCAAACGCAAGTGACACTCAAAGCATCACCCAATGGCATGCTGTCTATCAATCGACTTTGAAGACGAATGTCGAATCGGCTTTGAGTATGCTCCAAGATCGCTATCACACGGCAAATACCGACAGTGAAAAGCTGTACGTGAGCGGGCTCATCTATGAATACATGGGCAACATCGATCAGCCCTACTTTGGCAGCAGCCAAATTTTAGACAACCGTTTCGCGAAGCTAGAATCTCGATACATTTTAGCGCTAAAAGAACGTAAACAAGGCAACTATGATGATTCTGTCAACCTTTTCACCGCGTTGCTACAAAGCACCAAGCAGCATCAGGATGTAGAAAGCAAAGCCTTAATGAACTATCAATTGTGCTACACCTTGAATCAACAAGGTCAGTACCACAAAGCCAATTTCTTCTGCTCTTCTTTGAACAATCATTTAGCAATCGACCACCCAGAAAGTTTCCCAAGTGATCTAGCTCTGCGCGTTATTGCTAATAACTTCGATTACCGCGGCGAATACGATGTAGCTCTAGAGCTTTATCGTCGCTTGTTAACCAAAATGCCAACGCAAAGCGATCCTTCAGGAGTTTACAATGATGTAGGCAATTTGTTGAGTGTACTTGGGCAGTACGAACAAGCAGAACAGTACCTTATTCAAGCGCTCCTCGCTCGACAGCTTGAAGCCTCCCCACTTGAAGTTGCTCAGGTCGAACACAGTCTTGCGGCTATGTATAACAAATCTAAAGACTATGATAAGGCCATTAGTCACTACAAAAATGCACTAACTATCTTAGAAGACATGGACTACCCTTACGGTAAGGGCTTGACCTATCTTGGTCTTGGTTCTGCGTACGTTGAATCAGGAAAGTTACAAAGTGCTGTACCTTACATCAGGAACGCACTAGAGCTCGGTAAACGATATGAAAACAAACGCTTAGAGACAGAAAGTCATTTGGCGGCAGGGTTTGCATACTTAAAAAACACAATGCTCGCAAAAGCGCTAGAACATGGTATTGCCGCACTTGAACTTGCGACAGAAAACTCAAATTCAGCATTGCAAGCTAAGGCCCAACTTTTGCTTTCGCAAACCTATCGAGAACAGGGCAACCATCTTGCCGCCCTATCTCATTATCAAGATTACGCCACGCTAGAACTTGCGAACCGTGACGCAAACAATGTCAAAGCAATAGAGGCACTCGATTTAACCAAGAATGAATATGAATACGAGTTGCAGCTGACAAAAATAAATAATGAGCGCAACTTAAAGTTACTCGAAGTCGAAAAGCTTGCAGAACAAAAAAGAGCATATAACTTCGTCATTTTCTGCTTATTGACTTTGCTATTCGTCGCCCTATTTATTCAACGAAAAACGAACATAAAATCGAAATTAGATCGTCTTACCGGTTCACTTAATCGAAGTACAATTATTGAGAAGATTAGAGCACAAACAATCAACGCACCCGAAGACATGCGTTATGTTTTAGCGCTTATCGATCTCGATAACTTCAAGTCTATCAATGATCAATATGGCCACCCTACTGGCGACATCGTATTAAAGCACGTATGCAAAGCGATTAGAGCTAAGTTGAATAGAGGGGAATATCTTGGGCGCTTAGGCGGTGAAGAGTTTATTTTACTTCTGAAGAATGTCGATGAGATCGACGTGCCATTTCGTGTTCAAAGCCTACACAAAACGATATCTGATAAGCAGATCAAAACTGAAAATGCTACGGTACTGAATGTAACAGCAAGCTTGGCCTATTTGTCTACATCAAAACCATTAACGAACTTTGATGAACTGTATTCGATACTAGACCAAGCTTTATATCAAACGAAGCAAAGTGGGCACAACGTTATGATTGATGCTTACAACGAGCCTATTGACCTTCCGTCTTCTGCTTTTGAATCAACGACTGCGTAACTGCGTCTTTGTTGTTCAGATAGTCATCTAAGCCCGCTTTGCGCAGGTCGCATGACGGGCAATCACCACAACCATCACCGATGATGCCGTTGTAACACGTTAGCGTGTTTTCACGGACTAGTTGCAACGCATCATATTGATCTGCCAGCGCCCATGTCTCTGCTTTGTTCAGCCACATTAGCGGTGTTTTGATTTCAAACTGACGATCCATACCCTTAACCAAGGCACTGTTCATCGCTTTCACGAAATCATCACGACAATCTGGATAGCCACTAAAATCTGTTTCACAAACGCCCGTGATGACGGTTTCTGCGCCAATTTGATAAGCGTAGATGCCAGCAAGCGTTAGGAACAAAATATTGCGACCAGGAACGAATGAGTTCGGCAAACCGTTTTCTTGCAGTTCATGAGAAACTGGAATGTCGTCACGTGTCAGAGAGCTGATGGCCAGTTCATTCAGTAAGCCAACATCCATCACTTTGTGTGCAGCGACGCCAAGATCTTTTGCGACTTTCTCAGCCACTTCAATCTCCAGCTTATGACGCTGACCGTAATCGAATGTGATGGCATGTACTTCGTCAAACTCTTTTAATGCTTGAACCAGACATGTTGTAGAGTCCTGCCCACCACTGAAAACAACGACTGCTTTTTTCATCTTTCTCTCCGAGCTTAAGCAATACTTAGGTATTTATGAGTTTGAACCGACAAACGCCAGTTGCGAGCAACACAGGTATCAATACACAGTTGTGTAGCGCGAGGCTTCTGACTGATAGGCTGAAGTGCGATTACAGTCTTCTCTGCAATTTCTGCTGACGCCAACAATGCATCAAGCTGATCAATGTCTTTTTGAGTGCCAACCGGATGCTTAATTTCATTCGCTCGCTCCAAAGCACTCTTTAATACTGGCAACTTACCCTTCATCGCAATTTTAGGTGACACCGTCACCCATGTACTTTCTGAAGTCACGACCTCTGAAGTGCCGCTGGTTTCGATTTGGCATTGGCAACCCATTTCTTCAAATGCAGCCGTCAAAGCACGTAAATCATAAATACATGGTTCACCACCAGTGATCACAATATGCTTCGCATTAAAGCTCTGCTTTTTGTATTCAGCTACGATGTCTTCCGCAGATGCGAAACACCACGTTGGAGAATCTTCTGTTTTCACCAAGATATCACCGATCTGGCGCTGGTCTTCTTCTTCTGCGTACCAAGTCTGTTTCGTATCGCACCAAGAACACCCAACCGGACATACTTGCAAACGCACGAAAACCGCTGGCACACCGGTGAAAACCCCTTCCCCTTGGATGGTTTCAAACATCTCATTTAGCTTATACAACGTAGAACTCACTCAACTCACAATACTTCGAGGCGAAGACCTTAATGGAGAGGCGCACTCAGGTCAATTTAAACCAAAAATAAATTGTTAAAATAGGTCTTTTTGTAGTTTCATACACGGGTTCCCCAATTTTAAGGTAAGTAAAGATGTACAAGCTGATCGCCCTCGACATGGACGGTACGTTGTTAAACAGCGACAAAGTAATTTCAGATGAGAACAAACAGGCAATAGCCAAAGCTCGCGAAGCCGGTGTGACTGTCGTATTGGCATCTGGTCGCCCTCTTGAGGGTATGCAAGACAAACTTGACGAATTGAACATCAATTCCGATAAAGACTTCGTGCTTTACTACAATGGATCAATGGTAAAAAACATTGGTACAGAAGAAATCATCCACCAGCAGATCATCGATGGCAAAGCAGCAAAGAAGATCGCACGTAAAGCGCGAGAGCTTGGCGCTTATGTTCACGCATTCAGCCAAGAGCACGGCCTAATCACAGAAGAAAGCAACCCTTACACAGACATCGAAGCGAGAATTAACGGTCTTGAAATTACCGAAATGAACTTCGACGCGCTAGAAGATGATCACGCGATCATTAAAGCAATGATGGTTGCAGAGCCAAGCAAACTAACTGAAGTTATCTCAGCCCTACCAGCAGAGCTAAGACAAGAGTTTACAGTTGTGCAAAGTGCGCCTTTCTTCTTGGAGTTTTTGAATCCATCAAGCAACAAAGGCGTCGGTATTTCGGCAATCGCAGAATACTTAGGCATCAAAGCTGAAGAAGTGATTTGTATGGGCGATGCCGAGAACGACCACCACATGCTTGAATACGCAGGTCTTGGTATCGCAATGGCGAACGCAATGGAAGAAACCAAACAAATCGCAGACTACATCACAGTCAGCAACGATGACCACGGTGTAGCAAAATCGATCGAGAAATTTGTACTTAACACATAACGCTGCCCAAACAACAAAGCCTCGCACTTAGCGAGGCTTTGTTTTATTTAATGTTGCTTAAGCATTTTTGCTTCGAGTCGTGAGCTTTCTCGCAAGTACTATAAAAATCAACATCAACAACGGATAGTGGAAGGTTTTAAATACTAACGACCAAAAGCCGCTGAATGACACAACCGTTTCAGAATACAAATACAACTGGTCCACAAGAAGTAATGCCAAAATCACAAACAGCATCTGTTGGCGCTCAAATCGAATTTCAGACTCTTTAAACGTCAGTACTAAAGCAGAAGCAGTAATCAGAATAGCCAGCCAACTTGTAAATACAGGGAGGGGCCAAATTACCGCGATAGCTGCGGTGATTGCTGTCATTACAAACCAAATACCCTTCGAGCTTAATAGGTGGTCCACGTTAACTTCTGGGTTGCTTTCCAAACGCAAAATGTGCCACGCCACGAGTGCCCCCATTAACGCACCAATTAGCATGTCGAGAATGAATGCAGTACCCAAGAAGAACTTACATACCATAACCGCCAAAGTTACCATTGCAACTAAGAAAGTGATGCGATTCAATCCAAAGCTTTTTGTTCTTTGGAACATAAATGTCATGACACAAAACCAAATAGCGATCGGCAAGCTTGGGAAGCTAAAGCCAAAACTGTGCGTTAACTCCGCCATTGGCATATAGACGTGTGGCCTAGGTAAAGAGAACCCTTGCTGAGCAACTAGCGTCATCAAAGACGTCGCAGTGATTGCAAAAAACAATCGATATACAAATCGACTGTCAAACTTCATCATGACGAACGGGAACAAAAACAGCAAAAATGTTGGATTACTTAAACTCGTCACGAGCTTCGCAATTTCACATGCCGTATCGCGACTTGTCATTGAAAACGAGCTGACCCAACTTTGAAGATCTACCATCCAAGAGAGTTCTAACTGGCGAAATTTAGGTGCTGACTCAATTAATTGGTTTACATAAACAACGGGTTGATCGGTCGCTTTTGAATAAAAGCCAGCCACATCTTTCCACTGTGATGGATAGCGATACAAAGAAGAAGCCATATCGCTTGGGTTCAATAACATTGCAGACGCCACTTCGACGCCATAATGCGGAGCAAACCATATAGGCAGTTCGTTCCCATCCATAGCATTAGCCATCGAAAAAGCGATGACTTCAGAATCAGAGACGCAATCGTAAAAAATCGCCGTATCTGTTTTGCCGAGCTCCTCTCCAACCGTAACAACTAACCCCGTCTCTTCCCACGTTTCTCTTTGCGCGGCCAGTTTAGGAGATTCACCTTCTATAATGGTGCCACCTGGAAGCGAAATTTTATTCGTCAATATTTCATGGATAAGTACAAGTTTGTTATCTGCTCGGACAACGCATAGCGCCCCTTTTACGTCTTCAGGAAGGGGATTCGCGGCAGATATAGGAGAAATAAACAATGAAATGGAATACAGGATGAGAAAAAACAACTGTCTCAGCACAAAATACAACCTTTAATGAAGAAGAGAATCACGCGCAATGATGGCAGGATTACCAATATTTTTCGACATAAATTAAGTAACCAGTTGTACATTTAGCACACATGTCAAAAAACGCTTTGCGACACTCTTCAAAATAGTTCTGACAAAAATCAGACATCACTCGAAATATTGGCTGCGATTTTGCCAGTTATATTAAGTTAACGTCAGAGGAATTTACGTGGATTTTACGCCTTCTCAGAATTGAAACAAGAAAGAGAGCTTATTGTCGACAACAAATAAACTCTCTTTATGATTCATTTATACTTTTACAGCTTTAACCATGCATCTGTCCAAGCCGAGCCCACACCCGGCTCATATGCACTTGGAGTTGAGCCACACCACAAACTGTTTGGCCAAGGCTTACATTGATAACTTGCACCATTATTCGTCACCACATCTCCCGCAGAGTAGTTCGCACCAGCTTGATAGGCATCACCAGAAGAAGGAGGTGTTGGTTTAGTCGGTGGCGTCGGGCCTGTCGGCGGTTCTACAGGAGGATTAGTCCCTGAACAATCTGAGCTGCCAATTGACTGCCATACTCCCCATGGACCAGATTCTGATGGGTTATCACCTTGTGTCCACCATTGCGCTTGCCATAATTGACCAGCCCAAATAACGGTTTCACCCGTGTTGTATACGCCACTCGCTTTCCATTCATTGTCACAACTACCAGAAGGCGGTGTCGTTGTATTAGTAGCGGAAGCTGTAGCCACTGCTTGGTATGTAGTACTCGTTTTATCGATACCAAAAGCCAAAGCGACGCTCGCCTCACCTACTTGAGAAGCGCCAAACTCCACATCGACACGACACGAGCCGCCTGCATTGAGTGTCGATTGTGCACATTGGTCTCTGGTGATCATCGCAGATTTTGTGACACCAGAACTTTGCAGTCCCACACTTTCGACAGTAAACGCGACATTACCGATATTTTGAATACTGAAACTGTGTTGCTTCAGCTCGCCCACTTTAAAAGAACTCAAAGTCTGATTTGCCGTGTAACCAACAGAAACATTATCTGTCGGAGGCGTTGTCGTACCTACTACGCCATCAACAAAACTGCGTAACGCCGCAATGTCGCTATACACGCCGTACTTACCCGGTCGGGCACAACCTATACCCCAACTGACGATACCTAGCTGAGTGACGAGACCGTTGTTGTTAATGACGATGGGACCGCCGCTGTCTCCCTGACAAGAATCAATGCCACCTTGTGGAACACCCGCACAGAATGATACTGAACCAACCGTGGTGTAATTACCGCCAGCTTGTCGACAAGTCGCATCAGAGACCAGAGGAACATCCACTTTTTGCAGAACGGTTGGTGAGCTGCCGCCCTCCGAAATTCGCCCCAGGCCAGCAACCGTCAACCAATCACCTACACCTGCATATTGCGAGACACTGCCTGCTGCGATATCCACTTTCGCAACACCTTGAGGGATAGAAGTGAGCTTAAGCAGTGCTATGTCATTTGAAAGCGTAGAGGCATTATAAGAAGGGTGAACATAGATCTGGCTGACGTTGGAGCGTACACCATCGGTACCGTTATAAATCACACCACCAATTTTTACCGCTATCTGATTTGGTGTGTCACCATCCACACAATGGGCAGCAGTAAGTACGAAACCATCCCCAATATAACTCGCTCCGCAGAAAGAACGATTACCATTGCGGCTGACTATCTGCGTGTAAAATTTCCAGTCATTGGGGTTTGCCGTGATACCACCCACGATATCCGGCTGAATTTCATTGTTTTGTGTCTGCGTGACTTGATCTGCACTTGCCAACATTGGCAATAACGCCGTTGCAAGTAAGGTTTTTGATAGATTCAATGTTATTTTCCTCTTGTTTTATGAGGCACTATTCATGTGCCACTTACAAAACAAGCAAACAAAAACAACATCACCAATTGGAATGAGCATGCGCCGCAAGACGCTGCGACAAAACTACTATTAAAGACCTACTATCAAACTTATCACTTTCATCCATAGTAAGTACGAATCACTTACTTACCGTCATAATGACGTATTAATTAACGATTGGATAACGACTTTCTTAACCAATGAATATGATGATCAAACCCTTGGTTTTCATAAAGAGAAATTGCGGTTTGATTGAAATCCCACACCTCAACGAACATTTGTTTTACGCCATAGTCGACGAACGTCGCTTCAATTTTTTCAATCAAAGTTTTTGCCACACCTTGTTTACGGAATTCAGGTAACACGTAGAGCTCGTCAACGCTACCCATCATCACAGGTTTGCTAACTGTAGAAATAAGCTCGCAGAAATGCCCGGACACAAAGCCGATGATCTCATCCTCTACTCTAGCGACATACACCAAACATTCAGGATTATCGAGATAGCGAGCAATACTCTTTTCTTGTTCGATTTCTTCTGCGGTTTTAAACAGCTCTGGGGATTGGATATGGTGCTCATCATGCAGCTCGAACATCAAATCATTGAGTTGTTCAAGATCGTCAAAAAGCGCTGGTTTGATAACAAAAGTAGACATAAGAAAAGAAGCCAAAAACAGAAGTCTATATAGTGTGTGTTTAAACACGAGTTTAGGCAAGCAGGAATGCAAAAGCCTCTTGCCGACAAAGCAAGAGGCTCCGGTGTTTGTGCTTGCTCCTTGGTAACCTAAGGGCGCACTTAATTAAGATCGTACTTAACTAGTCACGTTTCAGCACTCGTTCGATTTCGCCTAGACTGGATGGATCATCAATGGTTGATGGCACCACGTATTGCTCACCATCGGCTATTTGACGAATGGTTCTTCGCAAAATTTTACCTGAGCGAGTCTTTGGCAAACGATCAACAACCAGTGCATGTTTAAAGCAAGCCACAGCGCCAATCTCGTTGCGTACTTTACCCACCAACTCACCTTCTAGCGTTAGATCATCAATCTTCACGCCATCTTTAAGAACCACGAACCCAAGTGGTAGCTGTCCTTTTAACTCATCATGGATACCGACTACCGCACATTCTGCAATCGCTGGGTAACCACCAACGATTTCTTCCATCTCGCCAGTAGACAGACGGTGACCTGCGACGTTAATTACGTCATCAATACGCCCCATGATAAACAGGTAGCCATCTTCATCTAGGTAACCGCCATCTCCCGATACGTAGTAACCCGGAAATTGACTTAGATAGCCAGTTTCGAAGCGGTCATGGTTGCGCCAGACAGTCGGTAGACAGCTTGGTGGTAATGGGCGTTTCAAAGCCACAAAACCTTGTTGATTTGCGCCCACTGGCATGCCCATTTCGTTCAGAATCTCTACCTGATAGCCAGGAATTGGCTTGGTAGCAGAGCCTGCTTTTACCGGCATCATCTCGATACCGGTCGGATTGCCCGCGATAGCCCATCCAGTTTCGGTTTGCCACCAGTGGTCAATGACCGGCTTATCTGCTTTGCTTTCGACCCATTCTAGCGTTGGTGGGTCAAGACGTTCGCCTGCCATAAAGATAGAGTCGAGGTTGGACAAGTCGTATTGCTTAATGAACTCGCCTTCTGGGTCTTCTTTCTTAATTGCACGGAAAGCGGTTGGCGCGGAGAAAAGCACGTTCACTTTGTATTCGTCACAAACACGCCAGAATGCACCCGGATCTGGTGTTCTCACTGGTTTGCCTTCAAATAGAATAGTTGTACAACCATGAATCAGCGGCGCGTACACAATATAGGAGTGACCAACAACCCAGCCCACATCCGATGCTGCCCAGAACACACCATCTTGAGGAATGTTATAAATCGACGTCATCGAATATTTCATCGCTACGGCATGGCCACCATTGTCACGCACCACGCCTTTTGGTTTCCCTGTTGTGCCAGAGGTATACAGAATATAAAGAGGATCTGTCGCAAGCACAGGGACACACGCATGAGGCAAAGCTTGCGCGTATTCTTGTTGCCAATCTAAATCACGCTCAAGATTAAGCTCTGCTTCGCACTGTGGGCGTTGAAGAACAAAAACTTTCTCAGGCTTCCAACGGCTGTCCATAATGGCTTTATCAACCATTGGTTTGTATGGAATTATCTTATTGATTTCGATGCCACAAGACGCCGTCATGATGACTTTGGGTTCTGCATCTTCAATTCGAACAGCAAGCTCATTCGGGGCAAAACCGCCAAACACCACTGAGTGAATCGCGCCTAATCGAGCACACGCCAGCATCGCCATTGCTGCTTCTGGGATCATCGGCATGTAGATGACCACACGATCGCCTTTGGTTACGCCTTGGTTAGAAAGCATGCCCGCGATTTTTGCTACTTGGTCGCACAAATCTTGATAGCTGTAAGTTTGTTTTTGACCCGTCACTGGCGAATCATAAATCAGTGCGGTTTTATCGCCTCTTCCTTGCTCGCAATGATAATCCAATGCGAGCCATGACGTGTTCAATACGCCATCAGGAAACCAACGTTCAATCCCATGTTCGTCAGCTTGTAAGATGGTGTTTGGCGCTTCCAACCAATCGATGTTTTCAGCTTGAGCACGCCAAAAGTTTTCCGGTTCATTTTGTGCCCAAAGGTATTCTTTTTGATATGCAGACATATTGCTTCCTCCAGTATGTCCTGACATTGCTTTTCTTGAGTATCACTACCATGCAATTGTGTTATTCAAAGACATTGGAGGGAACACGCACAAAGCCCTCCATCAGTATTCTCGCGCTGCGGCTCATGATGGCTTTTTCAACCACCCAACCTTGTTCTGTTTGTTTGGCTTTTGCCCCCACCTTAAGCGTTCCTGATGGATGCCCAAACGTCACTGATTCTTTCTCTCCACCACCAGCCGCTAGGTTCACCAAAGTACCCGGGACGCATGCAGCCGAGGCAATGGCGACCGCTGCGGTTCCCATCATGGCGTGGTGAAGTTTGCCCATAGATATAGCTCGGACGAGAATATCGACCTCACCTGCTTCTACAGCTTTACCACTCGACGATAAATAGGATTTAGGCTGGGAAACAAACGCAATCTTAGGCGTATGTTGACGTGTTTGAGCCTCTTCGAGCGAATCAATAAGACCCATTTTTAACGCGCCATGAGCACGAATGGACTCAAACCTTGCGAGCGCAGATTCATCGTTATTGATGTCATCTTGAAGCTCAGAGCCTTGGTAACCCAGCGCTTCTGCGTCTACGAAGATTGTCGGTATGCCTGCGTTAATGAAGGTAGCGTTAAACGTCCCAACATCTGGCACGACCAAATCGTCGACTAGATTGCCGGTTGGAAACATGCTGCCTTCGCCATCAGCAGGGTCGACAAAATCAACTTGGATTTCTGCAGCAGGGAACGTCACTCCATCAAGCTCAAACTCCCCTGTTTCTTGAACGAAACCATTTACGATTGGCACATGAATCAATATAGTTTTGCCAATATTTACCTGCCATACACGAACGGTAACGATGCCGTTTTCGGGAACACGATCTTCATCGATCAACCCTGCATGAATTGCGAAAGGCCCGACTGCGGCAGAAAGGTTGCCGCAGTTACCACTCCAATCGACAAACGGCTTATCTATCGATACTTGTCCGAACAGGTAATCAACGTCGTGATCGGCTCGCTCACTGCGCGACACAATCACAGTTTTACTGGTGCTGGAAGTTGCGCCGCCCATGCCATCAATTTGTTTGGCATACGGGTCAGGGCTACCAATCACACGAAGTAGCAGTTTGTCTCTTGCCTCCCCTGCAATTTGCGCTGGCTGTGGCAAATCTTCAAGGTTGAAGAACACACCTTTACTCGTACCGCCGCGCATGTAAGTCGCCGGGACTTTGATTTGGCTTTGCATCTTGCTATCCATATCTTGCTCCGTTATTGCTCTATCTATTGCGAGAGGAAATCTTGAGCAAAGCGCTGTAACACACCGCCCGCTTTGTAAACGTGAACTTCATCTTCGGTGTCGAGTCGACAAGTCACAGGCACATCAACCTTGTCGCCATTAGCACGAGTAATCACCAACGCCAAATCAGCACCAGGAGTGATATCGCCGATAACGTCATAAAGCTCAGTGCCATCTAATTCGAGCGTATTTCGGTTCACGCCATCTGTAAATTGCAGAGGAAGTACACCCATGCCAACTAAATTGGTACGGTGAATACGCTCAAACCCTTCAGCAACAATGGCTTCTACACCTGCCAAGCGAACGCCTTTCGCCGCCCAATCTCGGGACGATCCTTGACCATAATCCGCACCTGCGACCACGATAAGCGGCTGCTTGCGATTCATGTAAGTCTCAATCGCTTCCCACATGCGTGTCACTTTGCCTTCAGGTTCAACTCTAGCTAACGATCCTTGCACGACTTCGCCATTTTCCTCGACCATTTCATTGAACAGTTTCGGGTTAGCGAAAGTGGCGCGCTGCGCGGTTAAGTGATCGCCTCGGTGAGTCGCGTATGAGTTAAAGTCTTCTTCTGGCACGCCCATCTTCGCGAGGTATTCGCCTGCTGCGCTGCTTGCCAAAATTGCGTTCGATGGCGATAAATGGTCGGTCGTAATGTTGTCGCCTAGAACGGCGAGAGGACGCATTGAAGATAGAGTTCGCTCACCAGCCAATGCGCCCTCCCCCTCTTTTTGCCAGTAGGGAGGTCTTCGGATATACGTACTCATCGGGCGCCAATCGTAGAGCGGGTTCGGGTTACGAGCCTCATCATTCAGTTTGAACATTTGAATGTAGACTTGATTAAATTGCTCTGGCTTAACGTACTCACCTACCACAGCATCAATTTCTTCATCCGTTGGCCACAAATCGTTGAGATAAACCGGCTTGCCGTGTTTGTCTGTCCCCAAAGAATCACGTTCGATATCAAAACGAATCGTACCGGCTAACGCGTAAGCAACGACCAAAGGTGGTGATGCTAAAAATGCTTGTTTTGCGTAAGGATGAATTCGACCATCAAAGTTGCGGTTCCCAGAAAGTACCGCCGTTGAATACAGATCTCGGTCGATGATTTCTTGTTGGATTTTCGGGTCAAGTGCACCACTCATGCCGTTACAGGTTGTACACGCATAAGCCACGATACCAAAACCAAGCTTTTCTAGTTCAGGGAGTAAGCCAGACTCTTCAAGGTAGAGTCGAGCAACTTTAGAACCCGGTGCAAATGAAGACTTCACCCAAGGTTTGCGCACCAAACCAAGCTCATTCGCTTTCTTAGCAACCAAACCGGCCGCCACAACGTTTCTTGGGTTACTGGTGTTGGTACAAGAAGTGATCGCTGCGATGATCACCGCGCCATCCGGAAGTTCGTCTTCTTTCTCTTGCCACTCACCGGAAACGCCGCGCTCAGCAAGCTCTGAGGTTGGTAAACGACGATGGGGATTAGATGGACCAGCCAGATTACGTCCGACTTGAGACAAATCAAACTCAAGTACGCGTTCGTAAACGGCAGTATCTAAATCATCTGCCCATAGACCGGTTTGCTTGGCGTACTTCTCGACCAAGTCGACCTGTTGATCATCGCGCCCCGTCAGTTTGAGGTAATTAATGGTCTGCTCGTCAATGTAGAACATCCCAGCGGTTGCGCCATATTCTGGCGTCATGTTTGAGATGGTCGCGCGGTCGCCAATGGTGAGGTCTCGAGCCCCTTCACCAAAGAATTCTAAATATGATGAAACCACGCGTTCATTTCGCAGAAACTCAGTAATCGCTAGTACGATATCGGTGGCGGTAATACCCGGTTGGCGCTTACCAGTCAGCTTTACGCCAACAATGTCTGGCAAACGCATCATCGAAGGGCGACCAAGCATAACCGTCTCCGCCTCCAAACCGCCGACACCAATCGCAATAACACCAAGTGAATCAACGTGAGGTGTGTGACTGTCTGTGCCGACACAGGTATCGGGATAAGCAATGCCTTGCTTGGCTTGCACCACTGGAGACATCTTCTCCAAATTGATTTGGTGCATGATGCCATTACCCGCAGGAATAACACTGACGTTCTCAAACGCCGTCTTACACCACTCGATAAAGTGGAATCGGTCTTCGTTTCTGCGCTCTTCTATCGCGCGGTTTTTTTCAAACGCCTCTGGGTCAAAGCCTGCGTGTTCAACTGCCAGTGAATGGTCAACGATTAATTGCGTTTCAACCACAGGGTTTACTTTCGCTGGGTCACCGCCTTGTTCGGCAATCGCATCACGCAAACCAGCAAGGTCGACTAATGCGGTTTGTCCAAGGATGTCATGACAAACCACACGCGCCGGATACCAAGGAAAATCAAGGTCACGCTTGCGTTCAATCAACTGTTTTAGACTATCAGTGAGCGTACTTGGATCGCAGCGACGAACCAACTGCTCTGCTAAAACGCGTGAGGTGTATGGGAGCTTTTCATAGGCTCCAGGAGAAATATCGTTAACAGCTTCTCGGGTATCAAAATAATCGAGTTGGGTTCCCGGGAGCGGCTTACGATATTGAGTATTTATGTTTTTGGTGATGCTCATGGGCTTGCTTCCGCTTTAGTGTACATCTTGTGCCTGAACGCACCGCGATACTGTTTTTGAAATGGATTCGCGGTGAAAGAGACGCCCCTTGTGAATGCCATGCAAGAAGAAACTCACAAAGTGGCGTCACGCGCTAGCGTTGTTCGATTGGCACCCAGTCTTGATGATCCGGTCCGGTATAATCCGCACTTGGGCGAATGATTCGGTTGTTCGCACGTTGTTCATAGACGTGCGCCGCCCAACCTGTCAGTCGGCTCATCACAAAGATTGGCGTAAACAGTTTGGTTGGAATGTCCATGAAGTGGTAAGCCGAAGCATGGAAGAAGTCGGCATTACAGAACAGACCTTTCTCACGCTTCATGACGGATTCCACGCGCTCAGAAACTGCGTAAAGATGCGTGTCCCCCACCTCTTTCGATAGCGCTTCTGACCAACGCTTGATCAGTGCATTACGAGGGTCACTTTCTCGATAAATCGCATGACCAAAGCCCATGATTTTGTCTTTGTTCTCTAGCATCTGAAGAATGTTGGCTTCTGCCTCCTCTGGCGTTTGCCAATCTTGAATCATCTCCATCGCTGCTTCGTTTGCACCGCCATGAAGTGGACCACGTAACGTACCGATAGCAGCCGTAATACAAGAATGAAGATCAGAAAGCGTAGAAGCACACACGCGCGCTGCAAACGTTGAGGCATTAAACTCATGCTCTGCATAAAGAATCAAAGAACAGTGCATCACCTTTTTGTGCGTTTCGCTTGGTGCTTTATCGGTAAGCAGTTTCAGGAAGTAGCCGCCAATGCAGTCTTCGCTGTTATCGTGCGTTTTGATTCGCACGCCATCGTGGCTGAAGCGATACCAGTAACAGATGATCGCAGGGAAAAGCGCCAGCATTCGCTCAGTAGCATGAAGCTGTTGCTCAAAGTCCATTTCTTGCTCTAAGTTACCCAGCATAGAGCAACCTGTGCGCATAACATCCATCGGATGTGCGTCAGCAGGAATCAGCTCTAACGCTTGCTTAAGCTCCGCTGGTAAGCCACGCAGGCTCAATAGATGTGTCTTGTAGGCGTCTAGCTCTTGTTGATTAGGTAAGTGACCGCGTAACAGCAAATGCGCGACTTCTTCAAATTGAGCATGATTTGCCAAGTCCGTAATATCGTAACCACGATACGTTAGACCCGTCCCCGTTTTACCGACAGTGCATAAAGCTGTGCTTCCCGCGCTTTGACCGCGTAGACCTGCGCCACCTATCTCAGCTTTCTTTTCTACAGAATGAGGCATTGTTGAACTCCTTTTCTGTCTGATTTGGCTCTCTTAATGGGCTCTTTTGAATCAGACAATTTTCACGTTATTGGATTAGAGATTCTTTTCTTGGGCTTCCGTTGTTTCTTTGTTGACCTTATTTACCCTCCGAGAACAGCTTGTCTAACTTATTCTCGTAGTCGTGGTAATTAAGGTGCTCATACAGCTCTTTTCGTGTCTGCATTGAATCAAGTAACGCTTCTTGGTTACCAACTTCAAGCAAGTGTTTGTAAACCATCTCGGCAGCTTTGTTCATCGCACGGAATGCACTCAGTGGGTACAAAACCATGTCCACTTTGGATTGGGCTAACTCTTCACAGCCGTATAGCGGCGTTTGTCCAAACTCAGTAATGTTGGCAAGAATTGGAACGTGCTTCCCTGTCGCGTCTTCAAGCGCTGCCGAGAACTGTTGATATTGGTCTAGCTGATTCATGGCCTCAGGGAAGATCATATCTGCGCCCGCTTCCACACATGCAATCGCTCGTTCAATCGCACTGTCCATGCCTTCAACCGCTAACGCATCAGTGCGAGCCATAATGACAAAGCTCTCGTCATTACGTGCATCCACCGCCGCTTTCACTCGGTCGACCATTTCTTGTTGGCTAACAATCGCTTTGTTTGGGCGATGACCACAACGCTTCTGCGCCACTTGGTCTTCCATGTGCACTGCCGCCGCACCCGCTTTTTCCATCGCTTTGATAGTGCGTGCAATGTTAAAAGCACCACCAAAGCCCGTATCGATATCAACCAATAACGGCAAATCACACGCGTTAGTGATGCGGTCTACGTCCACCAAAACATCGTTCAATGTTGTGATGCCAAGATCTGGCAAACCGTAAGATGCGTTGGCGATACCGCCACCCGACAAATAGATAGCTTGGTGACCCAAATTTTTCGCCATCATGGCGCAGTATGGGTTAATGGTGCCGACGATCTGCAGCGGGTTGTTTTGCTCAATGGCGAGTCTGAACTTCGCCCCCGGAGATAAGCTCATGACAATTTCCTTCTAGTCTGGTTTTACCCTTCATACTTGAAGCTGCAGCTTTGTTAACTGCGCCAATTCACCCTAATTACATAGTGCACCTATGCTCATAGGGCTGAATTGTCTTGTTGCCGCGCCGCAACTACAATTATTTTGGGTAAAGTTTCGAATCTGAAATCTGTAATTCGATTAGTTTTCGGCTGCCTGAGATGTGCCTTCTCATCAGCATTTCTGCCAGCTCTTCATCACGGTTGCGAATCGCTTGCAGAATGAATTTGTGTTCGTTGAGTGCTTCGTTAGGGCGGGATTGCGCACGTGGTGATTGGTAACGATACATGCGCAACAAGTGATACAGCTCATCGCAAAGCAAAGAGATAAGCTTGCTGTTTCGGCTCGCTTGAATGATTCGATAGTGGAAGTCGAAGTCACCATGCTGGTGGAAGTAAGACGATCCTTCGACTTCATCAATATGTTTGGAATGTGTCGACAATAGCATTTCCAAACTGAGGAGCTCTTCTTGAGTGATATAGCGAGCCGCTAGCCTTGCCGCCATGCCCTCTAATGCTTCGCGGACGGAATACAATTCGATGAGTTTTTCTGGAGAGAAAGTGATCACACGAGCGCCAACATGCGGAATGCGCTCAATCAACCCAAGCCCTTCAAGACGCATCATGGCCTCACGTAGAGGCCCTCTACTCACTTGATATTTCTTGGCTAACTCAGGCTCTGAGATTTTACTGCCCGGTTCAATTTCACCACTCACAATCGCTTCCACTAACGATTCGGTCAGCGATTCAGATTTAGTGTGCTCCTTCTCAGAGACAATCACTTTATGACGAGTTTTCAACTCTGTATTCATATTCAAGGCACTCGTATTTAGAAATCAAAGTGTCAACAATTTGTTAACTTGAATATAAAATAGACGATCAGATTGTCGACAATCAAGCAAATTGTCGACAATTTAGACTAAGGTATAGTGTTATTGAGTGATTTGTGAGTGAAAAACATTCAGTTCGATAAGGGCAAGCTGAAATTGTCGACAATAAAAAACCAACAAATTCAGCAAGTAAAAAGAATTTGGGAGCACAACAGCTCCCTACTTGGGTTTAATTTGCTAACGAACGGTCGGATTTGCCTAGTTGACCAGTTTGTAGGTTAAGTCTTTTTCATCCAACAAACCGGATTCAACGAGGTTCAGACTTCAGATACTTCTCAATATCCACCTCATCAACCTGTTCGGCTGGCATAAACTTGTTGGCATAGTCACGATAGACCCCGCTCTCTAGGAACAACAAGAACAAGTCCATATCCAAATGCTCGTCCAGTGCCATCTTGTACATGATGTCAACAGCAACGCTCACTGGCTTGGCTTTCTTGTAAGGTCGATCTCCTGCGGTTAACGCTTCAAAAATATCGGCAATCACCAAGATGCGTTCTGGGGTTGATAAATCTTCTGCACTTAAACGACGTGGATAGCCTGTGCCTTTCAGCGTCTCATGGTGGGTTGAAGCATAACGCGGCACGTTACTTAACTCCGGAGGGAATGGCAGTGCCCCCAGCATTTTGATACCACTAATCATATGCTCGTTAATTTTGAAGCGGTCCTCTGGTGTTAACGTCCCGCGCGAAATTGTCAGGTTGTACACCTCACCCAAGTTGTATTGATGTTCTGGCACTTGCACCTTAATGCCATGCTCCGGTGCACATTCCATTGGGCGAACGCGCTCGATAATATGGTCGGGCTTATCCGCCAAAAGATTTTCGACCACTGGCAGTGTCACGTCAGACTTTGGCTTAATCATTTCTTCAAATGGAGAAAGACCAAGATGATCATCATAGTGACGCAACCAAGTTTGCTGGGCGATTTGTTTAATGCGCTCAATCTTATCGTCACTCATGAACTCACCACCCACATTGGCGTTGGCAACAAATCGGAAGTCTTCGTCCAACTGCGCAACTCGTTGGGCGAACTTGGCTTGCGCCTCTTCTTTTGACAGTTCACCAGTAGATATCGACTTCCACATTTCCACTTCAGCGTCTCGCCTTAGTACCTCAAAACGAGTGCGAATTTCATTGATGCGGTTGTAGTTGGCTTCCAACTTAGTACCTTTATCAACGATGTGCTCTGGCGTGGTGATCTTACCGCAATCATGTAACCAAGCCGCGATACGGAATTCTCGTCGTTCATCGTCATTGTTGAACTTAAAGTCTTTAAACTTGCCTGTGTCGCACTTCTCTACTGCCTCTGCCAACATCAAGCCAATTTCTGGAACACGATTACAGTGCCCCGCAGTATAAGGAGACTTGTCATCGATCGCTTGCGCAATAAGGCGAATAAAAGCTTCAACAAACTCTTCTTGCTGTTGCTCGTGATGCTGAATCTCTTGCGTCATTTCGGTGACCGAATCGGACAAATCAGAGACTTCTTTGATACGCGTTTCTATCGGGACGAGTTTATCAAACTGACGGTCTTTGATTTTGATGGTCTCTTTTCTCAGCGCAACAATTGGGCGCACAATTGGCGAACCCACCCTCCACGCCAATGGGAAGAGAATCATCATTGCGAACGCCGTAATAGCAATCGCTTTAGACAATCGACTTGTCACCGCATCCGTCACTACTTGGCCAGAAACGATCACAGCAAAGTAATCGATCGTGCCACGAGTCGAATACAACTTGGTGATGTAGAGGAATCGACTTTCACCATCAATGGTCACTTTGTTCATCGTGTCATGTTTGTCTTTCTGAATCACTGCCTCATAGACCTCTGGATAAGGGACAAAACTCCCCCTCCATTGATGCGGCTTGAGCCATTTCTCTTGCAACGCCACTTTTTGCTCGGGTGAAATAGCTGTGATCGCTTGATTAGTCAGCTCGACCACATCTTTATCTTTCTCCTTCATAAACAGAGAAAACTCTAACGGTGGCGCGTTGAGCAACCCGACATGAACATTGGTCAGTTTCACTAACCGCTTCATCTCAACCATGGTTAAGTAACTGTCTACAAGGTACTGAATATCCCCCATATGCAGCGCTCGCTTCGCTAAATCGAGATTCGGCTGCTCAACAATATTCAGTGACGGATAGCGTTCAAGTAGCCATTCTTTCATGCCAAAACCCGCCACCACACCAACGCTTTCATCACCTAATTCCCTTAATGATGTAGGCATTGGATTGGTTGTTTTAGTTGCAATCGCGAGCTGCCCGATGAAAAGAGTGTCACTTTTGATACCTAACTCTGTCGGAGTACCAAGCACTGGCTGGAGGATATCAATCTCTCCTCTTCGATATTTCTTTTCCAACTCTCTTGAGCTGAAACCATTAACGAACTCTAACCTCATGCCCGTTTTCTGCGAAATCAGGTTGAGTACATCAACAACATAACCACTAGGTTCGCCACTTTGGGTGTAGTCGTAAGGTCCCCAGTCGTTTTGATTCGAAACCACAAACTCTCGGTCGTCTAGCAAGGCTTTTTGCTGCTCGCTTAACACCAAAAGCGATGAATCAGGAATATCCACTTCGTGAAAAACGTTGATGCTGGACGCGACCACTTCACCACGATTGTTGAATATAAATGCTTCAACGCCATCATCCTTCTTCATCCCAAGTTCGGTAGCGCTGATCTTTTCACTCAGTGAAGAAAGCACCGTATCTACGCCAATAACAGCGCCTTTACTACGCACAGAATAAGACTGTCCGGTGATCTTTAGATGCTGAAAAAGGTAAGGATCGGTTTTGTAAACGCTGTCTCTTGATGCGCTAGCAAACCAAGGTCGGCGAGTTGGATAAAAGTTACTTTTCTGTTCTGTTTGGCGGACAACCTCAAGCGACTCGGAGTAATACTTGGTTTGTCGCATTCGTTCTTCGCCATCACCTTTGATGGTAATGATGACCCAACGTTCGTTAGATGTTGCCCCAATCCTCCTTCGCACTTCCGGAGATGATTCTAAATTAATGACTTGAAAGAAATACTCATTGTTATTGGCAAAATAGATACTGTAAAAAACGGGATTGTCGATGAGCGCTTGAACGAACACTCGTTGGATTTCGTCCACACTGAATTGCGTATCACTGAAATCCGCTACACTGCGCAAGATACCCGCGCTGCTGGTCGCACTGGCATCTATTTGATGGATATGATTACTGACGTCTTTGGCTGTCATGGTTAAATGCGTCAGGATATGTTCTTCCGACATCTGTTTGCCGAAGTAGTACTGCATGCCGAGTCCAAGCAGCGCCGTCACCGCTGTCGCAATTACAAACAAACTCCCGACGGTGAATTTAATCGAAAATTTACGAGGGGTACCAGATTTAGTCTTCACGCGATAAAGCCCTCCGATGGCTTCAACAACAAACTCAGCAACTCGCTTTATCAAAGCAACCTGAAGCATATATTTTTCAAGTCTAGTACATATTTTTCAGAGACTTGCGTCGCAAATAAGTTGAAGGTCACTTTTACGCAATAAAAAAGAGCGATACCGAAGTATCGCTCTAGTTGAATTATTTTAGGAAAGTTCCAAATCAAAAGGTTCTGCGAGAGAGGTACTTTTTAATGTCGACCTCATCTATTTGCGTTTCTGGCATAAATTTCTTCGCGTACTCTAAGTAAACCCCACTTTCTAGGAACAACAGCAAGAGATCCATATCCAAGTGCTCATCCAACGCCATCTTATACATAATGTCGATAGCCACACTCACTGGTTTCGCTTTCTTGTAAGGTCGGTCTCCCGCCGTTAATGCCTCAAAAATGTCAGCAATCACTAGGATGCGCTCTGGTATCGACAAGTCATCCGCACTCAACTTACGAGGGTATCCCGTCCCTTTCAGCGTTTCGTGGTGAGTAGAGGCATAACGCGGAACATTGCTTAGCTCTGGTGGGAACGGCAAGGCTTCTAACATCTTAATGCCACTGATCATGTGCTCATTGATTTTGAAGCGATCTTCTGGTGTCAGCGTACCGCGAGAAATCGTCAGGTTATAGACTTCACCCATGTTGTACTGATGTTCCGGCACTTGCATTTGAATGCCATGTTCCGGCGCAAACTCAACAGGGCGAATACGCTTGATGATATGTTCTGGCTTGTCTTCCAACAGCTTTTCCCTAACCGGCAGCTGCGTATTGGACGTTGGCTTGTTCATTTCCTCAAATGGTGACAAACCTAAGCGGTCGTCAAAGTATCGTAACCACGTTTTCTCAGCAATTTGCTTCACGCGCTCGATCTTGTCTTCACTCATGAACTCGCCACCAATGTTTGCATTGGCGATAAACTCAAAGTCATCGTTGAGTTGACGTACTCTTTCTTCAAACTCGGCTTTTGCTGCATCTTTGCCTACCTCGCCACGCAACAAGGTGTTTAGGTATTCGATCTCTAGGTCTCTGCGTAACACTTCAAATCGAGTGCGAATTTCATTGATTCGGTTGTAATTCGCCTCAAGTTTCGTGCCTTTATCAACGATGTGCTCTGGTGTGGTAATTTTGCCGCAGTCGTGCAACCAAGCCGCGATACGGAACTCTCTTCGCTCTGCGTCATTTTGGAAGGCGAAGTTTTTGAATTTACCGCTTTGACACTTTTCAGCCGCTTCCGCCAGCATCATGCCGATTTCTGGTACGCGGTTACAATGCCCCGCGGTGTATGGCGACTTGTCATCGATCGCTTGTGCGATAAGGCGAATAAAGGCTTCAACAAACTCTTCTTGTTGCTTCTCGTGTGACTGAATCTCGGCCACCATTTCCATCATTGCATCTGAGAGTTCATCAATCTCTTTTACTCGCGTCGTCATCGGCCACACTTTATCGAAGCGACGAGCACGGATCTTTCTCGTTCTTGCTTTCAGCGCGTAAATTGAACGCGTCATTGGTGTGCCAAGTCGCCAAGCAAGAGGGAAAAGACCTAACATGACCAACGATGTAAACAACAGCGAGTTAAACAAGCGCTTTGTTACTGCATCGGTGACGATTTCTTTTGGAATCACTACCGAAAAGTAGTCATCACCGCCGCTGGAACTTGAGATTGGTGTAACATATACAAAGTAGTTTTGCCCTTCAATGCTTCGTCTCACCATGGTGTTGTAGTTAGACGTGTCTTTCGACAGTTGAAATACTTCTGGGTATGGCACAAACGTTCCGCGCCAATGGTTTGATTCCAGCCATTTTTGCGTTAATGCTTCTCTTTGCTCCGGTGTAATCGACTCAATAGCAAGATTGAGCACCTCCAACAAACCCGCGTGCTTTTGGTTTATGTAAATGTGATAAGGCACTGCCTTCGCATCCAGTTTTCTTACTGTGACGGTCGATGTTTTCTCCAATCCATTCAATTCATCCAACGTCAGATAGGTATCAACCAGGTATGGGATCTCGCCCTTCTCTAGCGCTTCTTTTGCATCACTTAAGCTTTCAAATTCAACGATGTTCAGCTTAGGGTAGTTTTCTTGTAACCACTCCTTCATGCCAAACCCGCAAACAACGCCCACTTCATCAGTGAAATTCTCAAGAAAAATAGGAATGAAACGTTGGATCTTCCCTGCTATCGCCAAGTCTGCGGTGTACATGGTTGCGCTTTGCTCGCCGTACTCAGGCACTTCTCCAGACACGGAATGAAGAACATCAATGGTGCCTCTCAAGTACTTTTTGGACAGCGTGATCGATTCAAAACCATTGATAAAATCGAACTCTAAGCCGGTTTGCTGAGAGAGTATTCTCAACAAATCGACGGCATAACCCTGAGGTTCACCAGCTTGAGAAAAGTCATAAGGTCCCCAGTCGTTTTGGTTCGAAACCAATAATGCGGGAGAGTTCATCACAAGCGCACGCTGAGGCTCAGTCAGCGTCAATGGTTCAGACGGTGGCACTTTGATATCGCGTTCTAGATCGATGTTCGACGCGATCACTTCACCCTTATGGTTGAAGATAAAAGACTCCGCCCCACTTTCTAAACTCATACCCAGCGCGGTTGACGCGATTTTTGAGTTCAGTGTCGACAGTTCAATATCGATACCGATAACATCTTTACCACTGCGGATCGCATAGCTCTGACCCGTGACCTTCATATTTTTAAACAGGTAAGGCTCGGTCTTATAGACGTTTGTTTCTGTCGCCCCGATAAACCATGGTCTGCGGGTAGGATAAAATGACGTTTTGCTCGCAACGGTTCGATTCACATTAAAGTTGCTGTCCACGTAAGACACGATCATTTGTCTATCCGGACCAATCCCAGTGGCTTTAGCGATGGCCCAGCGATCTACCGCATCGGCGCTCATCTTATCGCGAATCGTTACCGAGGTTTTTAGGTTTATGATTTGAAAGAAATCTTCATTCTCGCTACCCACATACAAGCTTTGAATGAACGGGTTTTCATCCAAAACTTGAGCAAACAAGGTGAGAATTTCTTTTTCAGAAAAGTTGTGGTCAGACATAGAAAGAAAGCTCTTGAGCATTCTTGTACTGCTGATCGCATTGCTATCGACTTGGTGAATGTATTCACTTACATCTGCCGCCGCCGTACTCAACCTTGAGATGACGTGCTCCTGCGACATTTTCTGCCCAAAGTAATACTGCATACCCATAGCAAAGATCGCCGTAAGTGCCGTCACTAACATGAACATGCTACTTACAATGAACTTGATTGAATATTTACTTTTTAGCTCAGAACTGCGTTTCATTCTTGCGCCCCGGCATCACCATAAAGTGCCAAAACTGTCGGCTTTACATCACCATTTACTATCAAAATACTAAATAACCCCATACATAAGCGTAGACTTATACAACGTAATATTTGCTATCAATTTTGCAAAACCTATGTTTAAAACGATCCGATAAATAAGATTGTCCTTCACAGAACCAAATTTATTACTTGTTAATTGACTCAAATTGATGGTTAACAGCGATTATTTTTTGATGCATATCGCAAGCAAATCCATTCTTCAAAAGGCATTCACAAAACCAGGTAACACCTACATCGACACCACCTTTCTAATAAGCTCAATATTTATACTAGTGGGAATGAAGACACACTGCTTGTCGTGAAAATAAGAAAAAAGCATCGCTTGTATTTGGGTGAGAAGAAGCACTGATAGGTTTTATCTGTTGAAACAATCGTTCATCTCAAATTTATCCCGAGCACCTCACTCGGTACTATGACGCCTCTTTTGTGTTACTCCCCATTTATAAGAAATCTCTATGAAACAAAAAGGATTCTCTCTAACAGAAGTGGTGGTTGCGATTGTGGTACTGGCGATCATTGGACTGTTTTCTGCCCCTAAGATGATGCAAATGCAACGCGAGGCTCGAATCAATACCTTAGAAGCTTTCGTTGGTGCTTTTCATGCCACCAATGAGGTCGTGATGACCAAGGCCAAAATACAAGGCGTTGAAAAGGAACCGTTGGCAAAACTGTCAGACCATGACATTTATATTCGAATGGGATCACTCGCGTTGGATGATTTTAACGTGGTGAATGCAATGCAAATCGATGGGTTCAATCTTGCCAATAAGGGCTCGACGGAAGCACCCTCATTGCTGGTCTATTTAGGTAAGGAGAAATCCCTACAACAAATCCGAGATTCGGGCTGTTTTATCAATATTCATCGTCCCTTCACGGCTTTCGATGTAGAAGGCATCGTGGCCATGGGCGAACTGAAAGTGAGTAAATTCTACGACTATTGTTAGCTCATCATTTTAGAGAGATTAGATTACCGGAAAGCCTTACTACACTTTAGGCGTATGCTTGCTAACGCCCTGTATGCCTTTAAGGTTTTATTATGATCGTTGTGAAAAAAGCAGACGCCTCTGACGTTGCGAAAATTACCCCTCTTTACCTGAAGTATCTTGAGTTCTACCAAGTCGATGTTTCAGTTAAAGATCCCGAGGCTTTTATCAAAGCTCGTATTGAGAATGAAGAATCAGTCGTGTACTACGCAACGAATGAAAGTGGGCAAACGCTTGGTTTTGCGCAGCTATACCCACTCTTCTGTTCGTTAGAAATGAAAAAGATTTGGCTTCTCTACGATTTGTATGTGGATTCATCCCAGAGAAAACGAGGGATTGGTGAACACTTATTGGAACAAGCAGACCAACTGGCAAAAGAGACCGACTCTGCCTTTGTTATGTTAAGCACAGGCATAGACAACAAAACCGCTCAATCTGTGTATGAGAAACACGGTTACGTACGCGATGTCGAGTTTTATAACTATGTTCACATGCTTAAGTAATCAAACCCACACTTAAGCAAAAAGTGAAAAGTGAAAAGCGAAAAGCCGAGTTGTTCTCGGCTTTTTATGTTCAACTTACGCCACTTTGTACTTGCAGATAGACAATCAAAAACAAACCAGCAAATACCGCTACTGTCAGTAATACCTTTAACCAAAGAAACTTCATGGTTATCTACTCTTCTGACGCATATTGGTCAAACACTTCTTGAGCTGTCATTTTCTTGCTGTGTGGCTGCAGATCATAGTACGCAGGCTTCTCATCGGTGAAGATCTCTAAGCTCAATTTGAAATCAGGTTCGTTAAATAACCCGGCTGAAAGAATGTATTCATTCGTTGCCAATAAATGGTAATAGATGTTCGTGCCGCATTCAGCACAAAAACCTCGTACTGCCCATTGGGATGATTGATAGCGTTTAGGCTCAGCACCACTAAATGTCACACCGGGGCCGCAATGCACCGCATGCAGAGGCCCACTTGACCATTTTCGACACATATCGCAATGGCAAAAGCTCACTTCATTGTGTTTAGGTGCGGTCACTTCAATAGCGCCACATAAACATGTTCCTTTCATCGCTGTTCCTCCCTACTCAACCTTCATCATTATGGCAGTTTTAGACTCTTAATTGATGTGACCAACCTAGTCTTTCACCACATTCTCTGGCCGTATGTTTGCGTGAACTTTATGAACAAAATGTCGCTTATGCTCAATATTCTCTTTATCTACGCATTAGAGACATCGCGTTAACACCTTATTAACCTTTAGCTCATCACTAGCGAGTCTCCCTACCTCGTTAGGAGAACAAATAATAAGGCTCTTCAAAACAAGAGAGTCACCAACATAAGGAACGTGAAACATGTTAAAGGTACTCAAACCAACGCTCGCCGCATCCATCATTGCAGCCTCATTTTCTTTCCACGCTTTTGCTGCTGATGTTGAAAAACTCCATTTCCTAATCCCTGGTGGTGCTGGTGGCGGTTGGGATATGACAGCTCGTGGCACAGGTGATGTACTGGTTAAATCCGACATCGTTGAGAATGTCTCTTTCCAAAACCTCTCTGGTGGCGGTGGTGGTAAAGCCATTGCGCACCTCATCGAAACCGCTGAGCGTCAACCTGACACGTTGATGGTCAACTCAACACCAATCGTTGTTCGCTCACTTACGGGGATCTTCCCGCAGTCTTTCCGAGATCTGACGCCAGTAGCCGCAACGATTGCTGACTACGGCGCTATCGTGACTTCCGCGGATTCGAAGTACAACACATGGGAAGATGTGGTCAAAGATTTCGAATCTAACCCACGTAAAGTAAAAATCGCTGGCGGTTCTGCACGAGGCTCGATGGATCACCTAGTCGTCGCAGCCGCATTTAAAGGCGAAGGCTTTGACGCACGTAAAGTTCGCTACATCGCGTACGATGCCGGAGGCAAAGCAATGGCAGCACTTCTATCTGGCGAAACGCAATTGCTTTCAACCGGTCTTGGCGAAGTGCTAGAGATGTCGAAATCTGGTCAGGTAAAAGTACTGGCGATTACGGCACCGAAACGTCTAGACGCTGCACCAAACATCCCTACCCTGAAAGAATATGGCAATGAGACTGTGTTCGCGAACTGGCGTGGTTTCTTTGCCGCTCCTGGCACAAGCCAAGCCAAACTCGATGAATGGAACGCAGCTCTGACCAAGATGTACAAAACGGACGAATGGCAAGTTGTTCGTGACCGCAACGGTTGGATTGACAACTACAAAGCGGATAAAGAGTTCTTCGCGTTCCTAGAAGAGCAAGAGCAGCAAATGGGCGATCTAATGCGCGAATTAGGTTTCCTTAAGAAGCAATAACTCTCATCCGAGTTTATGGGGTTAGCTATCCCTAGCCCCAGTTGTATTTGCACTCTAATTTCACCGTATATGGGCATTGTCGATAATCGACAAGTAAAAACTCCTTTGTTTATTGATTGGTAAACACTAAGTAACTCGACTAGCAGCGATGCGCTTAATTGTTAATGACTTAGTCCTTCTTCATTAACGCCCATATACGGTCTTTTCTTGTTGTTCTAGGAGTTGGATATGTCTCATTCAACCAATATTTTTACCAAAGAGAATCTACTGTGCCGCGATCGTGTCGGTGCGATGATCTTTTTGTTGTTTTGCCTATGCTATGGCTACCAAACTACGCAAATCCCTCTCTTTCCCGGGGATGAATACGAACCCTTCACGGCTCGCACCTTACCGACCATTCTGACCTACGTTGGGATTGGTTTAGCGTTAATGCTATTGGTCACTGGTCAGCCCGATAAACAAAGCGGCGCTGTGATGTCATTCAACTGGAAACTGCTCATCGCCTTTTTAGTTTTGATGGCGCTTTATGGTCTGGGGTTGACTTACATCGGCTTTGTATTAGCGACAGGGCTCTTCCTGCTTGCGGGCTTTTACCTTCTTGGCGAACGACGTAAATCGGTGTTGTTCGGCGCCTCATTCCCGTTCGTTATCGCGTTTTACTTGTTGCTCACTCAAGGTCTGGATATCTACCTTGAGCCTGGTCTGATTTTCACCATCTGGTAGTCAAAAGAAAGGACTGAATTATGTTAGATGGAATTCTACAAGGTTTATCCACCGCCGTGATGCCAATGAACATCATGATGGTGATTGTTGGCTGTTTTGTCGGTACGTTTATCGGCATGCTACCGGGGCTTGGTCCTATTTCTGCCATCGCTCTGATGATCCCTATCACCTATGGTTTGGATCCGTCTTCGGGTCTGATTCTAATGGCAGGTGTTTACTATGGTGCGGTATTTGGCGGCTCAACGTCTTCTATTCTTATCAACGCGCCGGGTTGTTCTTCAACTGTAGTCACCGCGTTTGATGGCTACCCAATGGCACAGAAAGGACAAGCAGGTAAAGCACTTGCACTGGCGGCTTACTCTTCTTTCACTGGTGGCACGCTTTCAGCAATCATGCTGCTTGTGGCGGCACCAGCATTGGCTAACGTCTCGTTAAGCTTCCAATCTTCTGACTACTTTGCGCTAATGTTTCTTGGCTTATCCGCAGTGGCAGCTTTCGCAGGTAAAGGACAAGTGATCAAAGCATGGATGATGACAATTCTAGGTTTGATGTTGTCTACTGTCGGTATTGATAAAGGCGTCGGTGTCGAACGCTTCACCTTTGGCCTAACGGATTTGATGGATGGTTTCAGCTTCCTATTGTTGGCGATGGCGACCTTTGCGCTTGGTGAAACTTTGATGGGGATTTTGAAACCATCTGAAGACACACGTGATGAGGAACAAGATAAGCTGAGCAACATTGGTTCGATGAAAGTCACCAAGGAAGAAATCAAAGAAGTAGCGCCAGTTTCTATTCGCTCTTCAATCCTTGGCTTCTTTACTGGTGTACTTCCGGGCGCAGGTGCAACCATCGCCGCCTTCTTAAGTTATGGCATGGAACGTAACCTTACTCCAAAGGATAAAAAAGAACAGTTTGGTAAAGGCAGCATCCGAGGTTTGGTTGCTCCGGAGTCAGCGAACAACGCGGCATCAAGTGGTTCTTTCGTTCCTCTTTTAACCCTTGGTATCCCGGGCTCTGGTACAACCGCAATCATGCTAGGAGCATTAATCGCTTACGGTATTCAGCCGGGCCCTCGTCTGTTTGTTGAGCACCCAGATGTATTTTGGTCGGTAATTATATCCATGTACTTCGGCAACATTGTATTGGTGATTCTCAACCTACCGCTAATCCCATACATCTCAAAGCTGTTGGCAGTACCAAGAACCGTATTGTTACCGATGATTCTGTTCTTCTCCATCACGGGTGTGTATCTGGTTTCTTTCAACACCATGGACGTGTTTGTGATGTTACTTGTGGCAATGGCTGCCATCGCACTAAGGCTGGCAAACTTCCCTCTAGCACCGCTGTTGCTTGGCTTTATCCTTGGTGGATTAATGGAAGAGAACCTGCGCCGTGCATTGATGATTGCCGACGGAGAACTAAGCTTCTTGTGGGAACGCCCAATCACGCTGACATTCACCGTACTTGCGGTATTGGTACTTGGTAGTCCACTGTTTTTAAAACTTTTTCAAAAGCTTAAAGCACAACCAGTAAAAGTTGAGCAATAAGCATTCTATCTCTCCCTCAAGATAGACCTTTGAAACCAAGCCACCCTCTGCGGTGGCTTTTTTCTTGGACTTGTACCGTCCTAAATAAGG
>NZ_MDAW01000145.1:0-40420 GCF_002875385.1 Vibrio sp. 10N.222.52.B12
GCTTAAGTGAACTACATTGCGAGTTTATGCTCGGGCTTTTTGATTCTGTATGCTTCACTTCACCGTTATCGGCTTATCTTTCACACCAGCGTAAAACACCAAAATCTCTACCGGCTCATCGCCCGTATTTGCGCCAAAATGCCATTGGTCGACGACTTCCGCAATTGCATCCCCGGCTTTCAGTACGATCTTCTCGTCATCCTTTTTCGTGACTGTGATTTCCCCTTTCAGCACAATGCCAGCATTAATGACAGGATGTTGGTGCATGGGAAGCTCCACTCCCTTCGGGACGGTAATTTTCAAAATGGTGACTTCCGGTTGGCCTTTTGGATATTGTGGTAGCGTAGTGCCATCCCAACTGGTTGTTGTCTTTAGGACTACGTCAGCCTCTACTGAATCTGGCAATTGAGTATCTGCCCATACAGAGCTAAACACCAATGAAAGTGCAATCACTGCGGTTTGAATCGGTTTCAAAACCCTCTCCTTGTCTATTAATAACCTTTGCTTAAACAGTAAGAGAGATTCAGATATGAGCCTGACTTGAAGAGTAAATATGTGAGATAGAGAACGATTTTAAGTCATCCATAAAAAATGCCCACCGAATCGGCAGGCATTCTCTATTTCACAAAGTTTTAGCGCTAGATAGTGCCTTTATTGGGAAAGCTTTTTCATTTGTAAGCCCATAAAGATGAAACTGATGCCTTCAATCAGTAGCGAGATACCCACAAATGTGCCCAATAGCGTGGTTGAGAATGCAGGATCATCGAGCAACATGAAGAAATAACCACCGATAAGCACTGAAATTACGCCACTGAATACAATCACGTTGCTGCTTGGTAGGCTCCGGTTGCTCAAACCAAAGAAGATACGAGTCAAACCGTTTAAGATCATCACAATCACCATCAACATTGTAATGGTTACTAAGCCTGCTAGTGGCTTGAATAGGATAAACAAACCGCCAACAATATATAAAACGGCACTTAAGACGTACCAAAGTTTCTCTTTCCAAACGTTAATGGAAAACGTGTGGTATGCCTGAACCAGACCACTGAACAACAGAACCGCACCAACGATGGTCGAGATCGTCACGCCAGCCAAAACAGGCAAACTCATGGCACCAACGCCCATTAATGAGATAATGACGCCGACAATGACGAAGTACTTCCAGCCTTTAGACAAAAAAGTCGGTTGTTGTGATTGATTAGAATTTTCCATTGAATGCCTCTTAAATTAAACGCAAGCCGCCTTTTCAGTCTAGTCTAATAAAACCGTAGAGAGTTCACAGACTTAACAGAAATACGTGTCCCGTTTGCAGAATTGGATGTTAAACCCGTATCACATCATCGCCTATACACTATTTTTGAATAATAAGATTCACGATTGTTAGATTAAAGCAGTGCAAAACAAAGAGATGGGGAGTAGGATTGGCGGCTTTCTAACGCTTGCTGCTTGATTTTTTGTTTTGAGATTCTCACTCCCAGTTTTCAGGCCCGTTTTGAGGATGACATTTTGCTCGATCATCATATTCGCACTTTCATTTCAGAAAAGCTGAGTGCCGTCGGCATCAATAGCGATCCATACGGAATAGAGCTCACCAGTGTCTTTATTTTGTCGAGCCTCGCTGCTGCTGCGATCAGTTATTTGATTGTTCACCACCTTATCGTTCGCTCTGCCAACAATGTGTTGCAAAAAACCAATAAACCCTTGGCAGACAGCTTTACGAAATACGATGTTTTAGAAAAACTCTCACTGCTGATTCCAATTATGGTTTTGGATGTCTTTATTCCATTAGCCGTTGGTCATTATGACTGGTTAGCCAACATCTTTGACCGCATTTTAAGTATTTCGATTTTGGTCATCTTTATTTGGATGATTTTCGCCCTACTTGATGCCTTGAATGACATTGCCACCTTTAAAGGCATTACGAGAAAAATGCCGATCAAGAGCTTTGTTCAGCTTATTAAGCTCTTTACCTTCTTTGTAGGTGTTGTCGTATCGATGTCGATATTGGCCAATGAATCCCCTGTTATCTTCCTCTCTGGATTGGGGGTCGCAACAGGTTTTGTCATGCTGGTGTTTAAAGACACGATATTAGGATTTGTCGCGGGTATTCAGCTTTCTGCAAACCGCATGATCAGCTTGAATGATTGGATTCAGATGGACTCATACGGCGCCAACGGTACGGTAGAAGAGATTTCATTAACGACAGTAAAAGTACGAAACTTCGACAATACCGTTAGTATGCTGCCCGCTTACGCACTGGTTCAAAATGCATTCATTAACTGGCAAGGAATGTCCGACTCCGGCGGTCGACGCATCAAACGTGCCGTCAATATTGATGTCACCTCAATTCGATTTTTATCTGAGCAAGAAATCGAAAAGCTCAAGAACATTCGAATTCTACGTCAGTACATTTACGAAAAGTCTCGTGAGATCAATGACTACAACGATGAAATGAGCGAGGAACCTGCGTTGGGTAACCTTCGTCAAATGACCAATTTAGGAATGTTCCGTGCGTACGTGAATGCTTATTTGAAAGCGAACAAGGACATCCATCAATACATGTTAATTATGGTGAGGCAGTTAGAGCCGACACCCGAAGGGATTCCAATCCAAGTTTATGCGTTCACGAATAATACCGACTGGGCTTATTACGAAGGCGTTCAGGCGGACTTGTTTGATCACATCTACTCTATTATGCCACTCTTTGGCCTAAGGCCGTATCAAATGCTGACCAGCAATGATGCAACTCATATCACGCTGGAGCAAACGAAGAGCCGCTCAAAATAAAGACACGCTTAGGATGGTGAAGTTTCAGCTTCACCTTCCATGCTGTTCACCAGATTTTTACGGTTGTAGCGATGTTCACTCAATACACCCCCTTCCACCTTGTAACGCAATCCATACTTTCCTATACACCCTCGCAGTCTCGAGCGAGTCAAATCCGACAGATCGGATGCCGTACTCGCCTTATCAACAAGCTGAACCCAATACGTTTCCATTTTATCTTTCATTATGATTTCCCGACCAACATCTTAACTAGCGTTAGCGAGAATTCTTGCAAATACTTCCTGTGGTCTGGATAGCATACGACAGAACTTTTCTAACGGAATGCCTACGAGAATCGCAAAATTATTGTGTGAAAAATCATTAATACGTTGAAAATAAAGGTTTCTGTCTGATTTTTCCTACGATAAACAGAATGATTAAATTCTATAAAAATTGATAAGTTATCGGTAATAAATACGCTTCTGTAAGTAAAAATGAGGCGCCAAACCTCTGAAAAACCCTCTTAAACCAGAGCAAGTGTTAACTGTTAATCCGCATCGATTGCTCTAATTACCAACAGTCTCTTCGTCCTTCACACCGATGTGCATGAGTCATTCGACCACATGTTTTCGCAACAGGGACAAGTACCTCAACGTCGTCATTGTGATCATCCCCCTTGTTTAGTGAACAGTCATCGCTCAAATATGCAGGTCTAATTTGAAGATTTTGACTATTACTTTCATTACAAAAGTTACGTCAGATTAGACATGCTTTTTGCCACATTTTCTGCTCCCGTCTGTATTTCATCAATGACTGAGGAGACTAGTAACAGTTGCTCATCAGTCTCAATAGAAGATTGACGAATAGACTGCATCGATGCTGAGATCTGACTGGTAAGTGCAAGATTGTCCGAAACCACTTTACTTATTTCATTTGTCGAGCTCGATGTTTTCGACGCAAGAACACGAACTTCATCTGCAACTACGGCAAAACCGCGACCATGCTCCCCAGCCCTCGCGGCCTCGATTGCTGCATTTAAAGCAAGCAAATTGGTTTGGTCTGCGATACTGCCGATGACTTGGACTATATTCTCTATACTTACGGAAAGCTCATTAAGCGTATCAATCAAAGCAACAGAACTTGCCACTTGTTCCACAACCGCAGATGATTGCTTTTGAGCTTGATGGATTGAATTTTTACCATCCGTTGCAACTTGTTCTGTCTCAACAGATGTACTACAAGCAATCGACAATGCATCTTTTGACTCTTGTTCTCTCATCACTTCTGAGGTGATATTCGTAGCAAACTTAACAACCTTATACATCTCATTTTTCTCATTAAAAATTGGGTTGTAAGATGCTTGAATCCAAACCTTCTCTCCGGTAGATGACTTTCTCAAAAACCGACCGCTAAAGGCTCTTCCATTTTGTAAGTCTTTCCAAAAATCTGGGTTTTCTTTGTAAAACTCATCAAAGCAAAACATTTGATGATGTTTCAAAATCACCTGCTCTCTCGAATAGCCCAAAGTGTCTAGAAATGCCTTATTGGCATCTAGCACCTCCCCGGAGGGACTAAAGGCGATCACTGCAAATGTTTTATCTAATGCTGTTAAGAGATCTTGGTTATTCATACTAGTTGTATGCGCTTTGGTAATGTCCGAAGCGATTTTGGCAACTCTATCAACACGACCTTGAGAAATAATAGGAAAGTATGTGGCCTCAATAAATACCTCATTTCCTCCTCTGTCTCTTCGAGAGAACACACCGCTTTTTTCTTTTCCAGCTCTTAAGTCATCCCAAAAATTTGAGTAAATTTGTGATGAAACTAATTCTTGAGAACAAAACACTGAGTGATGCTTACCGAGCACCTCTGTTCTTTCATATCCCATGCAAGATAGGAAAGAGTCACTAACCTCTAAAACATGGCCTTGAAGATCAAATTCAATGACGGCAGTCGATGAATACAACGACCTGACAAAGTCCATATTCACATCGACAATATTTATTTCTTCTTTCTTTTTAAAAAACATAGGAGATCGCTCGCTCAATGTGGTTGTAATGGTGAGTTAAAGAAGCTGTCATCACCACCGGAAGGGATCATTCATCCTATAACGGAATATAATCACATCCCTGTTCGATAACTCTTGCCACTTTATTGAACTTAATCTCTGTGCAGAATCAGACTGAGCGCAGAAAAGCGTCAGTTAATTCTTACCTTGTTGGTTATTTGATTTATTTTCCAAATTTATTTTTTAGCGTTAAAAACCATTTCCCAGATCTTTCAATAAATATCTAACTTAAAATATCATGCTAATTTTATATGCAACAAATGTATAAAAAATTAAAGCATATTAAATGAATGTGCTCAAATGGCACTACCGAGTTAATTGAACATTGCTAACAGACTAAAGTTTAATAAAATTTGTAATGTAACCTGGCTTGGGTTGGTTCAATTTACCGCCTACAAATTCAAGCAAATTTTCCACAATTAGGTGTAGGTTTTTTCCCAAATATCACCAGATGTTCTTTTTTTGTGTTTTTTGAGATCCAGAGTCTATTCATTAAGTTGATTATAATTCACCATCACAAAAGTAAGGGTTTATTTTTGCTGCTTTTAAGTTTTGAGATACATAGATAAGTTAACTCGACCTTATTAAGCAAACGATAACCCTTTCCACAAATAGTCGTAGTTAATATAAATGAGATGAATATGAACTTAATTTTTCGCAGCTTAGTGGTCGCTACGGGGGTAATTTACATACCAATGCTTCACGCTGAACCATCAACCGCTTCCCCCAGCTCTTCTGTACAAGATTCTACCGATACAACACTCTTGGCAGCTTCGAACCAAAATTTAACCCAGTTGCCGCCTTTTCAAAACGGACACTTTTATTTAGGTGGACGTCTTGGCTGGGCTGCTTATGATGGCGCATGTGGCACTTCTGCTTTAGATTGCACCGATGATACTTTGGGCTATGGATTATACGGGGGCTATCAATTCAATTCTTGGTTTGCTCTTGAAGGTGGTGCAACATCTTATGGTTCACCAGATGCTCGTTATTCCATAGGCGATGTCTCTGCAGACGTTTATGGCGGAGAAATTGCAGTCAAGCTAGATTATCCTCTAACCGAACGTATAAATGTGTTTACCCGATTAGGGGGTGCATACCAATATATCGAGAAAGAAATCTCTACAATTCAGGGAGATTCAAGTAGTCACGACTGGAACGTACTCTCTTCATTAGGGGTTAGCTATCAACTTTCCCAAAACTGGTCGGTACGAGGCGAATATCAATTCATTGATGGAATTGGAGATAGCAACGTGGGACAAGCAGACTCCCACTTCACGTCTATTGGATTAACGTATCACTTCAATCAGCAGGCACCCATCATTGAGCCTAAACCAATTGAACCAGCGATTCGTTATGTAACTATTGAGAAACCGCTCTCTCTCAGTGCACAAACGTTATTTGCGTTTGACTCTACTACTGTTGTCACGAATCAGTCGCTAGATTTACTCGTAGAACAACTCACGTCCTATCCTGAAGATAAAGTACAAATCCTAGGTTATACCGATAATTCCGGCTCTGAAGCTTACAACCAACGCTTATCAGAGCAACGCGCTAAAGCAGTTGCTGCCTATCTAACAGAAAAAGGCATTGATGCATCTCGCTTAACCGTCGTCGGTAAAGGTGAAGCAAATCCCGTTGCTTCAAATGATACGCAACAAGGGCGAGTTCAAAACCGTCGTGTTGAAATACGATTCGACACAACAATTAATCAAACTCTAGAAGCTACTGACAAGCCAAATAAGACGAACTAAGAGGTAACAAAATGAAGAAGTTATGGCTATTTGGCCTTTCATTGTGCAGCATCCTTTTAGCAGGATGTAACAATGGAGATGAAGGGCTGGTCGATGTACCAGACGGGGGAATTCATCAAGCAGTTTCCATCGTTGTCACTCCTAAAAATGCTCAGTTCCCTGTTGGGCTACCACTTCAATTCGAGGCAATTGCTACGTTAGATGATGGTACAACTGTCGATGTAACGTCCAACCCTTCACTAAGTTGGTCCTCTTCCAATAACGACATTGCAACTATCGACAATCAAGGTTTATTAACCAGTGTTTCAACTGGACAAGTAACTATTACTGCAAAAGGCATCAACAAAGATGGCTCTATCGTTGAGGATACCTCAAATGTAACTGTCACAAATGCTGCGGTCACCGAGCTTCTCGTGACACCAAAAACTGCTTCTGTTGCGAAGGGATTAAGCCAAGCATTTAGAGCCGAAGCCATTATGTCTGACGGGCAAGTCATTGATGTTACCAAAAACCCCGAATTAACTTGGAGTAGCAGCGATACAGCAGTTGCCTCAATTAATGATGATGGTACCAACAAAGGACAAGCTTTGGGTTTAACTGCGGGTACGTCTGAGATTAAAGCGCAAGGCATGGTAGGTGACAAAGAGTTTTCCGACACAGCAGTATTGACAGTGAATGAAGCCACAATTCAAAGCTTCAATGTCTCCCCTGACGCAACTTCCATACCTGTAGGTTTAGATACAGTATTAAAAGCAGAAGTCACTCTGACAGATGGCTCAGTAAAGGACGTAACGCAAGAAGCAGATTGGACAACAACAGATCCTACAGTGCTCGACGTTAATAATACAGAGGGCAACAAGGGTTCTATCCACGCTAAAAAAACGAACACGTCGCCAGTAGATGTCATAGCCTCAATTACCGTAGCTGGGAAAGAGTATACCGACAGCACGGCTATCACAGTCACTACTGCGACAGTAACTGCCCTTTCAGTAACACCAGAAACAGCCACCCTACCGGAAGGCTTAACACAAGAGTTCATTGCCCAAGCCGAATTATCTGACGGAACATCTCTCGATGTAACAAAGAACACAGCTGTTAGTTGGACAACCAGTGATAGTTCTATTGCGACGGTTGATAAAGGGATAGTGACTTCGGTAGCAGAAGGTAATGTAACAGTAACAGCCGTTGGTGTGGTTGGAGAACAGAGATTCTCAGACAGTGCCACATTGACTGTCACACCGACGGTCGTAATGAACATTATTATTTCACCGCAATCAGTAAACACTCCTGTTGGGTTAACCAAGCAATTTACCGCAACTGCAGTCTTCTCTGACGACAGTGAATTGGATGTTACAAACAATGCCGCAATTAGCTGGACTACAGGTGAAGCAACTATCGCAACAGTAAGCAATGATGCGGATGGCAAAGGAATAGTAAAAGGTGAATCCGTAGGCAAAACAACGATAACTGCCACCGGAGTATTAGGTAGTCAATCCCTACAAGCAACGGCAGATTTAGAAGTTACTAAGGCTGTCATTACTGATTTCCAAGTGACACCTGCAATCAGCGCTTCGGCACTTGGATTGCCTACTTCTTTTATCGCAACCGCAACGCTTTCCGATTCGACATCACTCGATGTAACGAATAACCCAGAAGTAAGTTGGAGCTCTAGCAACACTGGGGTAGCAACAGTAACAAACGGAGAAGTTGACGGAAATGGTGTTGCTACCGGCATTACCGTCGGTGTAACCAACATCACAGCATCAGCAACCGTTAACGGAGAGAACTGGCAATCATCAGGAGAACTAACCATTAACAATGCGACTATTGTTGGTATTTCTATAGACACGACAGATAACGAAGTCGCTGTTGGAAAAACATTAGCAATGAAGGCTATTGGCGAACTATCTGATGGCAACACTACTGATTTAACTGCAGATGACCGTTCAACTTGGGTGATAGAGGACACCTCATTAGCTTCTGTCTCTAACGCGGCTGAGGATAAAGGCACGGTTACTGGGATTAAGCTAGGCAGCACCAATATTACCGTATCTGGAGAATTTGATGGTTTAACTCTGGATGCAACAACTGCATTGGATGTTGTTGGCCCATATCGTCGTCCATTATTAGCAGATGAAACCGTATATGAGGAAGATACAAAAGAAGAGATCGTCTATGTCGACAGCACAGGTACAACTCAAATGCCAGGACCTGGCCCTGATATTTATGGTTATGCTGCAGTAGACATTGATGTAGCCATTGCTGAGTGTCAACTGAGAGGTGAGGAATTGGCATCAAATCCAACATCACTAGCTGCCTACTTGAATGAAGGCAATGATGAAACGTCAACTTGGCCACTCAACTTCCGTTATTTCTGGACGACAAAAATGAGCACTGGTGAGGTCGAATCTTGGTTTGAATACCGCGACTCTGTGTTCTTTAACGATGATACAGCGAAATTCGAGATTTCAGGACAAGACCCAGCAGCAAAAGCATTTGTTATCTGTGAACACAAATAGTGCTTAACACTTAAGCTATAAAAAGGATGGCTGTAAACGACCATCCTTTTTTAATTGGCTCAACCGCTATTTAATTCATTATTGAAAAATCGCGTTCATCCACATCGATTATTCGAACCTCCAACTTTTCGCCACACACCCCATATGCCTCCAGCACCCGGTTCGTTACCGACTGTCCACCACTGGTTTTCCCATTCACTCCCTTTCCACGAGACACGCTCACAAGGAGAAGCGTAAGTTTTGCTCGACTCCCATTGAACACCGTTGGGGGTGATAGGTTTTGCTTTTTGCACCACTCTCACTTCAGTGGAATCAGAAGTTACGCCATCATTGACCGTTAATAAGAAGCGGTAAGTAATGTCGGCCGCATGTTCATCAAAGCCTACATTCGTCTTCGAGGCGGAAGGTGATGCAATAATAGCAAGAGGGCTTGAAGGAGCGAGTTGCTGCCATTGATACATCAATTGGTCGCCATCCGGATCGCTGGAAGCATCCCCAGTTAGACTTATCGTCCCAGCACCTGTCAGTTCGTATTGGTTGCTGGTTGCGACAGCGACCGGAGGTTGGTTTACGTCTGTACTGTCTTCACTCTTGATGTACAACAAACGATTTGGAGAACCGTCGCCCACGTTGTACAGAGCATTTGCCGTGCTATTTTCTATCAGCAAGCGTTTTAGCTCACTCGGCGATGCTTTAGGATTCACTTCTAGCAATCGTGCAACTTGACCAGCTACATGTGGTGCTGCCATTGAGGTACCGGACATTGATTGATAACCACCATGGTTGCGGGCGGAAATAATGTTTGCTCCTGGAGCAAACAACGTGACACACTCCCCCCAGTTAGAGCTATACCAACGGTAATCGTCGTTGGTGGATGCCCCAACTGTTATTGAGTATTCAGAGTGAGGTGTTTTGGTACAGGCATCGGTGTTATTGTTCGCCGCCGCGTGTACAAATGGCAGGTTGTATTCAGTAATAAGCCTATCAACCGCTTGGTCGAGTGGAGCCCAACGAGTACTTCGAGAAATACTGTAGTTGATGACAGCTGGCTGACCTTGTTGCTTAGCATGTTCAATGACCCAATCAAAAGAGTTAAGGATCTGGCTTCCCCAACCTTTGTTCTCACAATTCAAGACTCTCACAGAATAAATATCCGCTCCCGGTGCGATACCATATTGACGCCCAGCGGCTGTGCCCGCAACGTGAGTGCCGTGGCCATGACAATCAGAAGCATCGCTGTCGTTATCAACAAAGTCCCAACCAGATTGAGCACGCCCCCCAAAATCCGGATGAGAAAAATCGATACCTGAGTCGATAACATAGATTGATACGCCTTTTCCGGTGTATGGCCCTACTTCGTATTCTCCATCCAAAGGCAGCTCACGTTGGTCAGAACGATCCAATCCCCAAGAAGCGACTCGTTGTGAATTCTGGCCATGTACACCGTCCGCGCTAAAGATAACGTCTGGATAAACACCTCTAACCTCCGTCATCTCTTTTAGCTTCTCGGCTTGACCTGTCGATAGTTTTACAGAGAAGCTATTGAGGTTTTGGTAGATACTATCAGCCAAGGGGGCATGAGTTCGGGACGAACGTGTGTGAACCGATTCAGGCACGTTCGCCAAACGTTGCAATACTTGATTTGCTTTTTCTTTGACAGAATTAACCTGTGTACTTCGCGTCATTTTCTTTGGTGAGCTCGCATCATCTAGGAGGACGATGTAAGTTTCACTTTGAGATGCATTGGCTGGTAAATGCAGCGCAACCGGCAAGGCGCAAAGAAATAATCTCTTGTAATTATCCATGTTTTCACCCTTATGAGATTCCATGAAAAACGTAATTTGTGGCTAGTATTTCTAATTTAGGTTTCTTGCAACATTGCATTTAAGAACACTGATTGTTCGAAGTATTAACTTGTCGCCAAACACCCCATGTTCCATCCGAGCCCGGCTCCGTACCTTGAGTCCACCACTGGTTTTCCCATTCATTCTCTTTCCAAGAAACGCGTTCACAAGGCGTTGCGTATGTTTTACCTGCGTCCCATTTTGGACTTGATTGAGTCGCTTCCGCTTTCTGCGTAATCACTGCTTCTGCAGAGTCCGAAAGCTCACCATCGCTGACGGTTAAGATAAATCGATAAGTGACTTCACTCGTACTGCCAGCAAACCGCACTTGGGTGTTTGCTTCTTTAGGAGATTCAATAACTGCGAGGGGAGATTTAGGAGAAGTCTGCTGCCATTGATACACTAAACCGTCACCATCAGGATCATTAGACTTTTCACCGATTAACATCACGGTTCCCGATCCTGTCAATTCACCTTGCGAGCGAGAAACAATAGCGTTAGGCGCTTGGTTTTCCTCACCTTTTGACTCCACCAACATCACCTTTTCTTCCGTATTCGGTGCAAACGAGCCGCTATCCACCGGTGATGCCCATTGCCCAACGGTATTACTAAGGTACAGTCTGTAATCTTTGGCCGTACCATTTACGTTGCCGTCTTGTCGCGGTAGATATTCAACTCGGGATAACGCGACACTTTGACCTAAGTCGATGATGATTTCGTGTGGAGCTTTACCCACAGGAGATTGACTCCAACGTGAATGCCAAAACGTATCAGGATCACCATCAATAGCATTGCTTGCCGGACGTGGATATTGAGTTTCTTGACTAGAAACCGAGACAATTCTCATGTTATCCGGAGACACAGTACTGCCAGTTTGGTCAACAAAAGTCAGTTCTGCCGCAGAAGCAAAGTCTTGTCCTTTAATCTCTGAATCAATAACAAAGCGTGCGTAACGATAACGGTTTTGGGGCTCTGGTTGAGGATCATCAGCGACATTCAGTTGCCATTGACGTTCACTGATAAGACGGTTGCTTGGGTCACGTTTCACTTTTTCAGTCGTGTCTTTCACGACCACTTTTAGAACATGACTTCCAGAGTCGAGATTTGTCGGGTTTACCGTTATTGCAGCCTGATCACCTTCCAAAAGAACGTCTCCATTTAAGGACCATTGAATAGCTACTCTGTCAGTCGGAATAGGAGTCGATACACTGAAAACTCGTTCGCTTTCTAATGCGATGGTACTCAAAGAAGGAGAAACTGAAGCAACTGGGTTGATCGTCTCATACATTTTAAGGATCAAGGCTTCGCTATTCACTGAGCCAAATTCAAGGTTTGTTCCTAAAGCACGCATCAAGGAGTTTTTGATCGGACGATATTTTCCAGTCGCACAGTATTGCGCGCCTTCGAACAGACCAACCTCATGATCATGTGCCATCCAATGCGACCATTTCACATTGCTTGTTTGCATCGTGACATTTTTTGCAGAGGGTTCACCGTTCAGATTACAGTTACCATAACTGTATTCGTCCGCAAGCTTACCGAAGGTATGACCCACTTCATGTAAGGCAAGTCCAACCGCACTGCTGTGGGTCGACATGGTTGCGACATTTCCGTAACCTACTCCACCGTATTTTTCTGTATTGGAGACAACAAGGAAAATCTCGGTCGCGGATTCCGGCAGGACAACTTTAGCTTCATTCAACGAAACAAAACGATCTTTGAGTAGCAACAATCGGCTTGAACTGTCAGGGAAATAGCTTTTGAACGCGCTGCCGTCGAGTGGAGAACCAATACCGATACCTGATTGCTGGCTAGCTTTTTCGATTAACCAAACGTTAAAATAGTCTCGGTAATCGCTGTAAGGTGATTTAGCAAAAAAACCATCGGTAATCAGTTTTGCATCGCTTCGGAATTTTTCTTTCTCTCCAGCGGTATACCCGTCTCCTAACAAAACTAAATCGATTTTTTCATTTGGAGACCCATTATCAATAAATTTATAGGCAGACGTGGAAACACTGCTTGTTCGAAGGGAAGCCAAACGCTTTGGCTGGACCATGAGCAGTTCAATAACTTCGCCAGCCTCATTTAAACTGTAGAAGCGAACAGAACTTCCTCTCTCTAACGTCGCTTGCTGAGCATGATCTAAACTCACCATTCCCTGCTCAAACCACTTTTCATGGGCCGCGACAAATTCACCCGTTTGCTCTTCAAATTCTTCAAACTGCAAGTATAAAGGGCTTTCAATATGCAGTAGCCCAACACGCTGATGAGCATCATTAAGGACTTCGATCGCGATGAGCGCGGGTGTATCTAACCCCAGTTCTTCTGCGGTATATGCCACCCTTGAGGCGTCACTCATCACTTCAATCTGGAACTCTTTTCCGATATGAACATCAGCTAGAGCGGCTTGCGGAACAGCACTGAAACACGATAGTGCTACAGCAAGTAACTTCAATTTTGGTTTAATCATATTTTTCTCCTTGTTTCCTAGCGTTTACCTGACTAACAAGTACAACGTGCCCTTGCCCAAAGGCATTGGCCTCGGCAATTGAAAAGATCATTTATTAATAATGAGAAAGACAAGTCGGGAGGCAGTTCTCCCGACAAATTAACGAAGGAAAAGCATCATGGACATGCTACGCCAGCATTCTTCCATACACTTGATGTATCCGGCTGATCACCACGCGTCCACCACTTCGCCTCATACTTAACGCCGTTGTACGTCACTTGATCACCGCCGGAGTAGGCTTTTTGAGTTGACCACGGCAGCGCTACATCGCTGATGAGCTCCCAGGCATCGCTGTTATCAGGCTGATTGTTCTGGCTCCAGTACTTTGCCTTCCAAACGAGTTGCTTGTGGCTGACAAGATCACCACCCGAGTACGATTTGCTTGCTGACCATACAGCGTAGTTCGCCGCATTTGGGTCACTGATGTTGCAGGCATTGTTGTTGGCTTTGACTTTCACAATCATGCTTGAACTGGCACTTTCCCCTGCTGGATCAGAGACGACCACACGGACCGTAAATTGGCTATCCACTGTTACTTCTGGAACCGTCAGACGAATAGTGCCTACTGATACAGGCTGATAAGCTAAGCCAGCGGTATGCCATTGATATGAAAGCACATCACCATCTTGGTCCAATGCCGTTGCGGTAATCTCAATAACTGCACCGGATTTTGCCCCCATGCTTTTCGGGAGAGACACTTGCGGCGCATGATTTTGGTTTGCTTGAGGCTGTGCACTAATCATCACCGTATCTTCAGAACTTGCTTTTCCATCGGAGACCGTGACGGAAAAAACGTACGACTCCGCTTTGTTAGACTCCGGCAAAATGACACTGGTGTTAACTTTGTCGGTCGACTGAATGGCCGCAGGTAAACCCGAGATTTGCTTCCACAGGTAAGTTAACTCATCGCCATCGGCATCCGCTGACTTCTCTGCAGATAGCGTAATGGTTGCGCCTGACAGTACAGACTGATCTTCACCAGCATGAGCAACAGGTGCGCTATTCTCCGTTGGAGTTGAGTCGGTTAAGGAATCAGACTGTACAATAGAAACTTTGAGGTCTTGCTTTGGTTTCTCAATGTCTAGCGAACTCAACACCGTATCATCGCAGACAACTTCTGCTCTTGTCGGTGCATCCGATTGCTTGAGGTTGATGTGGAACTTGTTCATCACGTTATCGTCATAACGGAATCCAACCAATTGGTAGTTATCCGTTTGGTAGTTTCTACCGTTATACACTCTGACATAACATCCATTTGCGTTTAGGCTCTCTGCCGGAGTCGGCTGATAAACAAAGCCATACGCACCATGTAACGCCGGGAAAATATAACTATTAAGTGTCTGCTGAGGGTCGTAGTAACCGACGAGCGTAGTAACAGCGACACCGCTATCCGTAGGGACACGTGTCGGGTTATTTTCCGCTACCTGAGCTTCACTGGTTTCTTGCCAACCTTTACCGTCGCTGATGTAAAACTTGCTGTCACCACGATTCAAGTTCACCGATTGGCCATTAATATGAACTGTCACGCCATATCCAGAGTAACGTGCGACGTTCACCACTTTACCCGCGACAACATTTACAGCGCTCGGCAAGTAAATATCGCGAATCCAACGACCGTCGCCCGTTTCTACCTTTGTGATATCAAAGTCATTGATGTAACCCAACAGCGCTGAACCTGAGATGTCATCTTTGATCGTATTTAGTTGAGATTGCGAGGCGATAGATTTGGCCAGCAAGAGCGCTGGTTGTTCAAACTCTTGCATCGTTTTGGTTTCATCGTTCCATTTACTAAAACCAGTCGACGATGCCTCATCAAACGCCGCTTTCTTTTCCATAAAGGTCTGAATCTTTTCTAGTACAAACGGAGTGTGCAGAGTGTATTTGGAAATCGGTGAAGTTGGCTCACCGCCCCCCATTGCATCTCTGTTGAACTTATAGCCTTCGAAAGCTGGGATTCCTATGCCGTCGGTACAACAAACCTGATCCTGACCATTACGCTTGCTCCACATGAAGTTAGCAATAAAACGCTGTTGGAATTGATCCCAACCCCATGCAGAGTTTATGTCTGTAGATGGCCGATGCGTTGTGCCATCCGTGCCACCCGGCCAGTGCCCAAGGCCAAAGTTATGTCCGACTTCGTGACTCCATTCATTACCTAACGATGAGTCGATAGTTACCATACCGTTGCCACCACTGCCACCGTGAGCAACCACACCATTTTGATAACGCCCTACTGCGGCAATCGCTGTAATTTGATTCGCCGTATATGGATGTGCTCTCTCTGAGATCGCTGTTGAAGAGTTGATGCCATAGTTTGCTAGGTTGATGCCGTGCGACATCAGAATCTTGGTGGTATACGCACGCATATCCCCTTTGTGCCAAGTGCCCGTGCTCGGGTCTAACTCGGTTAACAAGCGACCATCTGGCAGCATCACTTCATTGAGTTTCACTGTTTCGTACGGGTTAACGATCAACTTGCTTACCGGAATTTTTTGGAAGTAGTCTCTATGTCTTTCAGGATTATCTGCGAAGTAAAAACGCCCCCTTGGATTGGTTAACATCCCTAAATCCATCGTGTTTATCAGCAATTCGTTCGGCGCACCAATATCCAAACCGGAGAGGACGCCTGATGTGCTTCCATTCAGGAGCTCTAGAGTAAGGCCGGGCTGTATCCAAGTCGCTGGCAGTGTCACTGACCACATATCTTGTGCATACGTAATGTCGAGGTTTGGACCATCGTGACTCGGAAGTTGCTCTGGTGGGTTCAGTGACAGCACACCTAATTTCTCACCTTTCGCATCGCGCCCAATCACTTTCACTTGCGTCGAGTCCAGTGCATGCTCGACAGGTTTAACAAGCAGCAAAGTATCACGCAATGCAGTGAGATGCGGCCTAGGATCGCCTTTATCGTTGTGATGAGGAACCGTGATGTTTTGCGCATAAATGACCATCGCCTCAAAATCACCCTGTAAGTCATTAGTCGGCTGATTATTATTGAACGGAATCACCTGAGCGTGAGTAACGCCCGTGAATAATAATCCGCAAGCGACACTTAACCCTATACTGACCTTATTTATTTTCATACCTTTCCCTTATGTTTGTATTTCAACCACTTTGTTTATTACTTTTATTTCCCAGCAATTGTAAAAATCAACTTCATGAAATCAGATTTTTCCCGAGAAAGATCAGGTTAAAACCTTAAAATATTTCTTATTGAGCAAGCGCGAACAGAGCTTCCATTTCATGGATTTAGAAATTACTTAATTAGCTTTAGCGAATTTAAAGCTCTAGCCTGAGAATTAACACCGCTTTCAAAGTCATCAAGACAACAATGATAAAACCAAGCGCTCAGGAAAAAAGACAATAAATTTCAACACATTAAATTAGTTTAAATTATTGAAGTCATAAATTAATTAAATATTTAGCAGCATATTTCTGTAAATAAAAGTTAAATAAATAAGTTTTAAACCAACCTCTTGTTGTTGAAAAGATCAGACTTTTACTACAGCACTATTATTTTCATCCGACTGATAAATAAGAAGATTAAAAAATATCGCATAAAGTCTGCTTAATATGGAATCAGAGTCATGAAATTCATTAGCCAATAACTCATGCTTCATAACTTACTGAATCAATACCTCATTTTTAAAAACTCTATTTGAAATTCATGATGTTTCGGAAATAAAAAAGCGGAGAAGGAAAACCTTCTCCGCTTTGTTCGTTATTTATACGTTCGAGGAAAAACTAAGGTGTCACGTCTGTAAAGGTAAACGTCCCGTTATCCAATTCGCGTTTCACTTCTTGCTTTTTGTCAAAGTCAATCTTAGTCAGGTCAACTTTCTTGATTCGACTGTCGTGCATCGTAGTGTAGTACAGCGCCTTGTTACCTTGATCGATCACCGAGGTCCATTGCGTCGCACTCGGCAAATCAGGGATGTGTTCACGATATTCAGGCCCAAATTCTGTACCAATTGGAATGTCGAAGTTGTTCAAAATGTGGAATGCTTGTGACACCCCCTCTTCACCCGTTTTTGATTCTGGAGCAGTGTTTACGAAAAACGCCGCACGAACAAATCGCGATGGTGGCGTAATGTCCCCTGGCATACCCAAGAAGCCAGAGCCAATACCGAACGACTTCGCTTCAACACCACCAAACTTGGTTGGCGCACTAGTGCCCGGTTGCAAATGAATGTAGTTGTTTAAATTGGTCACTTGCCATGGGAACGTTGGTGAGTTCGTTAGTACACCTACTTCGTTGTCGTAGATGTGTACTTGGCCATGATCCATGATTTCAATGACGATGTTGTTACCCGCTTTGTCGGTAACACGCCAATGCCCAGTTGGTGAAGGTTGTCCTTTCTCATCGATATAAACCGGAACAATATCGATGTTTTTCATCGCTGTTTTAACTTCATCGACGGTTTTGAACTGCGACAACATCCAACGAACAAAGTCCATATCCGCAATGCTGTTTGCGCGATCTTTCGCGTCGTACGCTTTTAATGAACCGTAACCTTTGAAGTAAAACAAACCGGCAGTCAGTCCCTCTTCATTGATGCCTTCACCAATGAAGCGATCGTCACTGACGGAGATCCCAACAAAGCCATACTTACTCTTCCAATTCAAACCTTGTTTTTGGTCCGGCATAGTCGATGTAAACGTGTAATCACGGGGAGCAACAATCAACTTGCTGTTGAGATCGTTTTCGCCCCACTCAATTGTGCGAGCATGAATATGGTCATTCGCCACAGTAGAAAGAGAGATGCCAGTACAAGCACTCGCCGGAACGATAATGCTCGCAGAAAGTGCCATAGCAAGGAGGGTTTTCTTTATCATTTTTAGATCCACCAAGGAGGGGTAACATCTCGCGATTGTAGTCCTTTCTAGGCAACTTACAATCGAAAAGATATTAAAATGGTGGAATATAAACTTACTCGTGTAGACACAAAATAGCGCTCTAGCTATTAGAGCACTACTCCTTGCTTACTATAGAATCCCCAAGTTGCCTTCAATAATTACTGGGTACATAGAAATGCCTTTGCGCGGGTCTTCTTCGATAAGTTTGACCAAGTATTCTTTATCGGATTTTTGATTAAGCTTGAAAACGATAACAATTCGATGGCCCCTGAGAAACTCGTTAATATCAAACGAATCGTCATTGGCAACTTTATCTCGGCGCACCTGAAACAAATACAAAGTATCAAAAAAGGAAGCATAATACCCAGTATTAACGATATGAGTATTCGAAAGGTAATTCACGTCCATCTTATACCTGCCATGAGAGCCAATAAGCTTAACGTTTCTGTCGCCGAAGTCTCCTTCCAACAGAAATACACTGGTCAAAGCATTCAACCAAGGAATGGACAATAGAGTAATAAGTAGTGCTAGGTAGATGAGCACCTTTTTCTTTCTTCCCATTTTCACCATCCTACCAAGCGTCCGTTAAAAACAACTTCATCAAAAAGATGTTCACTTTCAGATTTTTGCATCTTACCGATCCACTTACCATCGCCTCGATCTGCAAGCTTCACGTGAGTGAGCCCTCGGAAATAACGAGATAAATCTAAACTGATCACTTTCTCAGCAAACTCGGGCTCAAGACCTTCGATGTAATTCCCATCAAGTGAAAAAAAATACATTGAACTGCCTAAAGACGCATAGATACCAGTGTGAACTCGGTACACTTGGCCATCAAAAGTATGGATGGTTTTGTAGAAGCCCGATTTGGCCGTCAATAAGATCTCATGTTCTTCATCTTGAAAGTGGGCATAACCAGAAAAATAAGTACCAAGAGAAAAGAACCATGGGAGAAAAAACGCAATGCCGATTACAACGAGTAATCTTAAGCTTAGTCTTTTTACGTTAGCCACCGATTCCTCCAAAGCAATCAAAACATTCAAATGCCTCGCGATAAACAAAGTAGAAAGTGACGATGCCAACAATTATCCCGAGTGAAACCTCCCAAAAAATCGGCTTTCTGACCAGCTTTTTTATCCCTGTATATTGAATCTCAACATGTCGAGATTCCGATTTGTCAGCCTCCTTTTTTATGTCGGCTAGATTCTCTACAACAACAGGTTCCGCTGTTACCGTTTCTTCTACTCCTTGATTGCCTGCATCTGAAGCGCCATTTTCATGCTCTATCCCAACATTTTTTGCATTGATGAATACATATCCTTCACCAGGAAGGTTATTTATCTCAAAACCCAATTCTAGACTGTCGAGTTTTTTGCGTAACTTCATAATCGCAACCGCAAGCGAGTTATCTCCAACAACTCGTCCGGGCCACCCCAATTCAATCAACGCTTGTTTATCGATGACCTCGTCATGAGAATCACAAAAAGCGAGAAGTAAATTATATTCACTTCGATTCAGTTCAAGTGGTTGATTCTCCTTTCCCGATTCACTATCGACCAAAGTAATCGTTCTTCTAACCGTATCAATAGATAGTCGTTCGTACATCTTTAACCTCGTGCAACCCCATTAGCATTAATTGTTGTATAAAAAAATATAAATTCAAATTATTCATGGCTTTATAAGAGAAATTCAACTGAATTAAATCTCTTTTAATCATCGGTAAAGCACTATTAACAGCCTTTTATTTCCAAATTTTCGCTCAATCGATTCAAATTGCTGTCGACGAAAAACGGCTCGATTTCATATTGGATACGAACCAACAACTTTTTTAAACATAGGTGAAAAACATGAAACTTAATACATTTTTCTTGATGGGTGCGACAGCAATTACTTTTGCTTCTGGAGCAGTAAATGCAGCAGATGAAGCAAGTGCCGAAGTTATCTGGAGTGGCCTAATTGGCAGCTCTGTTCCTAGCTCAAACCTAAAGATTACAGGTGAAGGCGGCGGCGAGATTGCTTCCGGCACTCTTTTCATTGAGAAAGACGGTAAGTTCACATCTACAGAGGTGGTTCTTGAAGCTCGTGATTATGACTCTGTATTAGAAACCGTTGGTGACCGTCAACCTCTAGCAACGTGGTCATACATCAGCGCTCAAGTAATGATGGATGGTTCAATGTCATACGAAGCAGACGTAGCGGTAACTGATCAACTATCAGGCACGACATTTACTCAGGGTAATTTCAATGAGCTTCAAACAGGCGTTGTTGCTCTGACGGTTAAAAATGAACAACCAATCACCGATATTGCTGTACAAGGCGAAGGTCAAGTTAGTGTTCAAATGAGCGCTAGCTACGAAGACGGCCTTTAATTGACAAAAGGGGGAAACGTGAAGTTTTCTTTGATTCGTTCGTTATTTTGCATGTTGACTGGAACATTCGTTTTCAGCGTAAAAGCAGAAACACACATTTTTCAGTTGGTCAGTGAAATCGATAAAAGTCAGTTTTTCTCTCACCAGATTACTGACATCGCGTTTTCCCCTTCTTCATTAACACTAAAAACAAATACAGAAAAGAACACATTTAATGATGCGTTCACTTTGTTGACGGTCACGACAGACATTCCAAGTTCTGACCAGTCAATGAAGTTTCAACTCTTTATGAAGAGCAACACTTCACAGTGTTACAGCGCGGATGAGACGGCCCTAGTAACACCGTCAGATTTTGCTCAAGTTTACATTGAGGGACAACCATTAACAGAGATTGAACCTTTGTTAATGGAGTTCAATCAAGCTTCGGATGGCGTAAAGGTTGGCGAATACGACGTCAAATTTTCTTTCGGAACCTTGCCTGAAGGTGCGAGCTTGTGCCAAGGCAAACTATCTGTGCTAGCGGAGCTTTCATTGTGAATAGAATTTCCACCGTTGCTACCAGTATTTTGGTAACACTTTCGTTTAGTGATGCTTCTTTTGCGGCACCGATCCCTCAAGGTTTTCAGGATTTCTACGAGCAACAAGCTCGAGATGTAGAAATCAAGGGGCTGAATGGCTCGTTCATCACGTTGCCGATGTTAGTCACATACAACTCAGTGCAACTTCAAGATCAGAATGACGTTCAAACGTTAGTGGAACACTTAGTGCACTCTGGTTTAACCAAAGTGACGGCTACGAAAATTACTAATGATTTAGTAGTTGGCATAGAAAACAGCGTTGATTGTGTGGGTGACTTGAACCTGTGTTCTCTTAACCCTGAGTCATACGATGTTTTCTATGATTACCACACAAACAAGCTCTACATTTACGTCAATAAAGCGTTGCTTGCCAATACAAAACCTGGAGCAATAAAGAAAGACTACGCGTCAACGTACAATGCAAATCCTGGTTTGATCAATCGCGCAAATGTATACACAACGTCAAGCTTTAACGGTAGCCCTAACCTGTCACTCAGTGACCAACTCATTTTGGGTCTACCTTATGGCTCGGTACATCTTGACACTTATGTTAGCAACCAAGAAGGAACCTCCGAGGTTAACTACGGTTACTACAATATCGAACACAGAAACTTGCGCCTAACCGCCGGCTATCATCAAGACCGCTTGGCATTAAACAGCACATCGTTTTTATTGAATGGCACTCAGTACCATGAAGCTAGTGTAAATCTATCTTCAAGTAAAAACCTAAGTCGAGCAAATAATAATGATGACCAGTTTTTGTTTTTTTATGCCCCTTCTAGTGGCGTTTTAAAAGTTTACAAAGACGAACAGATCATCGTCCAAAAGTCGGTAACAGAAGGCCAAGGCAGTATTCGCTATTCAGAGCTTCCTAGTGGTGTTTACAACGTGATGGTAGAGATCACTGCTGGTTCTCAAGTGGTTTCCACGGAGTCAGTTCGTGTTTATAACGCACAAACCGATACGCTTAACACCGGAGAGTTCGACTATTTTATTTCAGCAGGTCAATTCCAAGGAGCGGATGTAGAGGTCATCAATGAAGACGATGAATTTGAAGCGCAGAAGACTGAGTCTTTCGAAGCCAAGCCTTATCTTCAAGGCATAGTGGCATATAAATGGTCTGATACTCAAACCCTCGCCTTGGGCTCTACTGTGACCGAAGAGCACAACATGGGGCAAGTTGGCCTCAAAGGGTATTTACCATTTGAGAGCCGTTATGAGGTGACGGCCTCTTCAATTGATGGCGAAGCCTCTTACTTATCTGGCTACTTAAATGTGGGCCGCATCGGCGTCACCTATGAAAAGCTCGATAACGAAGAGAAGAACCGTTTTGCCCAGTACCTGTATGGCGCTGCAAGTAAGGAGCAACTGAGCCTATCGAGCAGCTTCACACTAGGTAAAAAAATCCGTGGATATGGGTCGGTAAACTACTTAAATCAAGCAGATATCTACAACAACGAGCGTAAAAACTGGTTCTTATCATCAGGATTAAGTGCACCTTTTGTGCTTGATTCTAATCTTGATGTCAACCTGAGTTACAACAACGAATCGTTGGCTTCTGACTTTGATGAAGGCGAAGTGACTCTTGCTATTAATTGGTCTGTACCCTTGTCCTTTAAGCTAAGAGGCAAGTCGAGTGTCACCATAGATCAAGATGGCTTTAGCCAATACACCAACAGTCTAGAGACTCGAGATCTGCTCGAGAGTGAAGAGACGGATCTCCGTCTAACGGCAAGCAACAGCTACTATGCAAACTCGTCGCAATCTTCGCTCAATAATGTGACAGCTTATGCGGCAAACCGAAACGAACATTATCATGCAGATGGTTTTGTGTACCTTGCTGACAACGGTGAAAAGTCAGTTAACGCATCACTAAGCAGTACACAAGTTATTGGTAAGAATAGCATTCACTTCACCACGAAGCAGAGTGATGCGTACGTCTCCGTTGATACGAAGAACAACATTCGTTTTGACGATGAAGAGAACCAAACAAAAGGCTTGTTGGTGGTAAAAGCTGACGACAAAGTGAAGCATAAAGAATACATCTATGGTGATTCTGGCTTGATTTCACTCGATAAATATCAAACCAGCACTATCGAATTAGATGTGGAGAGTGTTGCGCTGCACAACACAGGTCAGCAAAACGCGACGGGTTATACGCACCCAGGAACTGTAATTGAACTCAACTCAAATGTCAGCCGAGTCATCAGCTTTGTCAGTAAATTCAAAGATATTTTCGGTAACGACATTGAGACTATCGAATGTGAAGGCCCTGCGTGTTTGTCCATCTCAAACATTACTTCAGGTATTCACAAAGTTGATGTTCAAGAAGGGCAAACTTTTTCACTCAAGAGCGGTGGCCAGCAATGTTATTTACCATCGGTAGACGATGCAAAACAATTAAACTTTGGCACAAATTACTGCCAGCCAGATCTTGAACCATTGGAGTCAATGGTTCTCGTCAAAAATAATCGAGAAATCAATGTGATGTACATCGGTCAGTTCGATGACATCACAGAGATCAACCAACAACTTGAGGCAATGACCAACAGTGGCGCTGAACTGCTGACAACGCGTTTGGGCCGTAAGTCTTTTGTTTACCTGACTGGAGATAAGGATCTTCAACTCAGTCATCAACAACGTCAAAACATTGAAAACGTCGCTCAGTACGCCAACTCGGAAACGCAACAAGAGCGCGACTTTGTACTTAATCGACCAGAAGGTAACTGATGATGAAATCACTTCCAATTTTCGCTGCTGCACTTATTTCAACGGCAGCTTCAGCAATGAACGTAGATACTATGTTGTTAGTAGGTGACGAATACGGAAACGGCGTTTTCACTATCTCAAACAACAAATCGACCACTGAGTTCATTCAATCGAATATCACTCAACTGCAAGTTAAAAATGGCGAACTGACGCGCACACCTTATACAGAGTCAAACTTCTCTGATTGGCGCGTAACGTTAACTCATCCAAAGATGATCCTTGAATCAGGTCGCCAAAAGCAAGTTGGTGTGCGTTCCCTGTGTGGTAACAAATGTGATTTTAGCGAAGACCAATACTACCTAGTTAGCTTTGAACCATCACCTTACGACCCAGAAGGAAAATCACAGTCTGCTGTGACGATCAACTTTGGCTATCGTCCTCTCTTTGTGATTCCTGCGAAAACACAGAAAATCGACTACTCAGTATCACTGTCGAACGGGAAACTGCACATCAACAACACGGGTAACAGCTTCATCCGCACTTATGTGGACCAATGTACGGATAAGGTAACAGAAGACTGCGAATTTACCGCTATGTCCTTGTCAGGCCGTGAGCGCACGTATGAATTACCTAAAAACATTTCAAAAGATCAAGTAGAAGTGACCGTTATTAACCATGACGAAAGCTACCATAAAAAGATAACGCTAAAGGATGGCAAGTAATGATTCGTTTTGCTTCTTGGTTACTGTTGATTGTTGCCCCGCTGGTTCATAGTGCCACGCTTAATGTTCACATTGAAGGTCAACAATTGCGACTTGAAAACGCCATTGCTTTAGGTGGCAACACATACACCTTAAGTAACTGGACAGTAGCAAGTGGTCTCACTCCCACAGATCGTTTTCTTCCGGGCGCGTACCTAACCAACAAGCCAGATGAAATGACGTTAACTGGACCGACTGGGACAAGCGTTAATGCCCCTATCGGGCTGAAAGGCGTACAATACAACGTGTCATCTAACAATTATGTTCGTAATGACACTCAACTTGTAACCCCAAGCTGCGCAACATCGCAGCTATCTGGAAATACTGTCACTCTTTCAGATGACAGCACGCAAAGTTGTAGCGCTAGCTTTTCTCTTGATTACAGCAATGAGGTTACCCCTTTTTATTTTTACAGACCAACATTTGACTTGGATACAACCGCACTTCTGGCCGCTTTGCAGGGGCAAGAGAAAGGTGTGTACACGGCAACCATTCCTGCTGACATTCGATACTACTATCAGTCGTCAGGTGGCGCCCTCACCTATCGTGTTTTATCTGACGTTTTCACCGTCAATATCGATTATGTTCCTAACAGTTTGGAAAGCATCGATGTTGCTGGTGATGGTGTAATGAACCCTACTTATGACACAACCAACCATACTGTGTCCGCTGAAACCACGTTCAATATTACCGCAACAGGAACCTTTAGCACGGGATTATCTATGACTTTGCTAACCCATGATTTCACGTTGACGTCCAGCACTGGGAAGACAGAGATCCCGTTTAGTATTGAATGTACTTCCACAAACTGTGAGGACCCTATTTGGGTAGAAAAGGGGGTAAACAAACTGACGAATGACGAAACAAGTTATGTACTCGATGCACCAACCAATGTGATTAATTTTGATCTAACGGTGAGTTACCAAGATATTCCTTCAACCGAAGTTGAATCTGGCACTTACTCAGGAAGTTTCACCGTTATGTTCGAGGAACTGTATTAATGAATACAACAACGTTCATTATCGGATTCATTGCAGCCATCTCCTCTGTTGCTGAACCTACCAATTGGTACGTAGGAGGCTCTCTCACCCATAACGGAAAAACAGATTCCGAGTTCTCTGATTCCTCTTTTGGAGGGGGGATAAAGCTTGGCTATCAAATCTCTCCAACCTGGGCGATAGAGGCATCAACCGGTTCATATGGTCAGCTAGATATGCTCAAAGTCGGTGAATACCGTAACACCACTAAAAACACCTCTCGCTACGGAACCGATCTGTCGTTGCTGGGCACCTTGCCTCTATCTAAACGCTACAAACTTTACGGTGGGTTGGGCATGATATCGGAAAACGACGAGCTCTCGCCCATCGCACAAATTGGCATTCGATATGAGCTAAACTCTCTTTGGGCGTTCAACTTTGGCTACAAGTTCATTTCCAGTCAGGAGCCAGACTATAAATTGCAATCATTGGGTTTCGGGATTCAATATCGATTCAAAAATACCAACACTCAAGCGCCCTCTCCTGCTTATGATGAGATTCAAGTGGTTTCTGAAACACAAACAGACAAGCAAGTTATGCCGGTTATGGAATACACAGATCGCGACACAGAGTGTAAGGCCAACGTATATTGCGTAAAAGAAGGGGATTGGTTGTACAAAATCGCAAGCCAACATCACATTTCCTTTACCGAACTGATGTCAGCCAACGATGGCTTTAAAGCCTTACGTGATATAGACGTTATTCACCCAAAGGACACCGTCATAATCCCCAACTTGCAGTGCCAATAAACCATGTTGCTTTGTATCAATGAGGCTAATCTCGCCATTGATGCCTATGACGACTCAACAAAAAGCTTAGTCATGTCGGTATCCATGAGCGTGAGCAGCTTAAATATCGCTAAAACACTCTTCGACGACACCGACACAATTTACAGTCGAGATGCCCTCATCGCGGCGGGTTGGCCAGATAAGCCTATCGGTTCTAACTCCCTAAACGTGAGTATCATGAAACTGCGTAGAAAACTGGCCACCATAAACTCGCACATTGAAATCAGAGCTTATCCAACGCAAGGCTACAAACTGGTTTTGCCTGTTGGTGTAAACCTAATGTCATTGCAATCAAGGGCAGCGAACGACTTTGCCTCTCTCTCTGAATCAAAAGAAACGAGAAAAAGAGAAGGACCATTGCAATCGGCGTCTTACCCAACTCAAACTAGCCTCCCCTCAATTCGTTGGGGAGATATTTTCCTTAGTGTTCTCATTTTGCTTTACAGCAGCTCGCTTTATTACTCTTTATACTGACTATGAACTTCAAAAGAACGATTGGCATTGCTTCGCTCATTGTTGCGATGCCTTTTATCAATGCTACTGGTGGCGATTTCACCGTGTACTCGCCCGTGACCTCAACACGACTAGAAACGCATTTACAGTTTTCCCATGGCTTTTATTCATCACTCCAATTCATGCCCTATGACGTTATTCGTCATAGCCAAGGGCTTTATGCGGTGATAAACGATACGGTATTTATGCTGTCTTTTAACAAGAGTTATGAATTTTTAGATGGCAATCAAAATGCTGCCCAAACAATAACGCTCAACGCTAAAGATTACCTCTCTCAAATCAACGTCGCTCAACTCGATGAAAAAAGTAACACCGTTTATCTCAGCAAGAGGTTTGAATATGAAAGGCTCGATAATGTCGAAATTACTGGCCACATGGGCTTCTGGTAAGTTCTCATTGTGGAAGGTGTCGATAATTATAGGGGGCCTGGTAATCCTAAGCCCTTGGTTAAGTTTGCTGGGCTCTAAGTTCTCCATAGAAAGCCAATTGAGTAACCCTAGCCGAAAACTCAGCGTATACGTAAACAATGGCTTGTTTACTTTCATTACCACATTAGAAGACGGGACAACGAGAAAGAGCTCCGGCATTCTTGGTCACACAAACAACAGTTTTTACTTCTTAACGCTGAGCAGCCAGTACTTGTATATCACTGATCACTCCTCACAAGCGTTTAAAAGGGATCTAATCAACGCAAACAACCGATATTTTGACGCAAGAATTGAACGTCTAAGCAAACAAGAGTTTTTGCTTACCTATGATGAAGAGATTGAATCGGAAGGGACACAGAAGCAACTTGCCAGAATGTACGGACAGTTGAATTGGTTTGAATAAACAATGATTAGGCATAAAAAAGCGCGACACTGTGGTTCGCGCTTTTCTTGGAGCTATAACACTAATAGTTAGTGAAATAAGCATCGGTGACATAGGTGTCTACCCCAACAGCAACCTCATGCCCAGAATCAATTCTACTGCCAATTTGTATCCAATAAGTTTGGGTGGGATCAATATTAGACCAATTCATACTACCCTTATAAACTGGAGACTCGGGCTTATCTGATGTGGGAGAGTTGTATATTTCTAACATGCCATTGTTAACCTGTATCCACAGATGTCTTTCCGGTGTTGAGAGATTCATACTTGTCTCATCGTATAATTCCCACCCTGAGACTACTTTCGCATTTTGGTACCAGTAGTCATTGATTACTTCAAATGATTTATCTGTCCTAGGTGAAGATGGCCAATTGGTACTTCCCCACTCTGTCGATGGTTGAGAGGACTCTTGCTGTACTGCAAATGAAAAACGTCCATTTTGAGGCGCAAGGCCTCCCGCATCTTCGACTTTTATGTAGACGACAAAGTTGTGTCCAGTGTATTGCTGTTGATATACGTTAATAGTACGTAAGTTCCCTCCGCCAGAACGGCCATCTAATATAGGCAAACCAAAAGAACTTAACGGTTTAAAGGACTCTTGTTCTGTAGCCAATCGACTCCATTTATCCTCATTGTTTAGCTCTAATCGCGAAGATGCTGCCTCAGATTTAAAGACGATAGAATCGACTTTAGATGCGCTTATGTGGCTGGATAACACTTCATCATTAAACGACGTATCTGTGTAACTATCCACCAGCTCGCCCGATGAACCTGACACTTTACTAATTTCTGGTTCATAGTTTGAGAACACCCCTTTTTTACGCTCTGACAATAACTTAACCTCTTGAAATGCTGCAGGGTTTCCGTCAGGGTCAGTAATAAAGCCACTGACATCAAAACGAACACCATTCACAAAGCTGTAATCTAATTGCGTAGAAAAATCCTTTACTGCTTCGCTATCTAACAAGACACAAGTTACGAAGCCGGCACCGCTTTCTTTCAACAATTCAGAAGTTGTTCCACCTGTCGCATTCATACTCTTGCCTGTGGTTTCTGACATCATGTCTGCACTCCAAAAGTCTGCACCCGCAGGCCAGTTTTGAGAGGTAAAAAGGTTGCCTTGACTTGCAGTGAGTATTTCCCATTCACGGTTGATTGGCAAACGTCCATTCCTTGTCGCACAGTAGTGTTGCGCTTGTTCAAGGTTCATGGTGACCACTTCCACTCCTTTCGGCCCTGTAACTCCATCTTGTGCTTGATAATTCGTATACGCTGTATTTGTATAGTCCGCTAGCACCTTACTTACAGGGGCAGTAAATGTAATATCTGCACCAATTGTTGAGTCGTAAACCGTTACATCATCCCAATCTTGAACAAGGCTAAAATCAGGCTCTATTTCAAGATAAACTTGTCCAACTGCGTATCCACCGCGACCATCATTAATGGTGTAAGCAACTTCATGTGGTCCCGGCTCTGAGGAACGAAAAGTAAAGGTATGCTCAGAAGCGGACGTAATTTCCGTCTCCGCGTTGTAAGCTCTAACGGATTCGAGGATCACCGCATCTTCTGCATCAGAGATATAGTCCGTTAAATCAATCGTCACCAACATCCCTTTATCTAACTTTCCTTCACGGACATAGTTAAGGGCAACTGGCGGCGTATTCTGTGTATCAGAAACAGCCACATCAATCGTTCCTAGCTTGGTGACTGAACCATCTGTCATCGAATAAGTAATTCGAGAAACACCCACATCAGAAGGAGTAAAAGTAAGCATGTTGTTAGCCACATCGCTATCCACAAAACCGGTGCCAAGCACAGATGCATCAGACGATAGATAGAACACTGATGTATCATGCTGCCCGGCTAATTCCTGAGAAAGGTCAATCACAACAGGCGTATCAATATCCGTCGTTTCTGCAAGGTTGGGTAATGTATTATCAGCTGCTGTTTCAGACACAGAAACACGAGCAATTGAAGATTCCTCACCAACATAAAGCTCACTATTTTGTGGGGCGACTGTGTATTCGTATTGGCACTCACCCACTACGTTCGAGTTAGTAGTGAACGACATACCTTCAACCGAAGTAACCTGACAAGCATCATCCCAAGTAGAGCGCACTAAAATAAGCTTCATAGCAACATTGTCGCTGTTGGTCGCCGTTGCCTTAACCGTACTTTCGGTTCCAACCATTGCTTTAGCTTGAGATGGAGACGCGACGATACTAATCGCCTCTGGGGATACTAAGCTCTCGCCAGAGTCAGTTGAAGAATTGTCGCCAGAGCTACTGTAGCATGCAGATAACGCTATTGAAAAAGTCAGAAAAACACTGAGTTTTACGATTGAGTTCATTTTAATAACCTTATTTACAGATAACTTGAAAAATTAGCATCGACAATGTATGCCTCAACATCTTCATAGTTAGTCGCCCCCCCGGCTCCAACCCAGAATGGTTTGGTAGGGTCAATGTCTCCCCAGTCAAAAGTAGTAATGAAGTCTGGTTCTTCAGGCCGTACTTTGGATGTTGACGAATAATGATATAACTGGGCGCCTTTTTTTTGGAACCAAAGGTGTCGATCCTCGTGCCTTACATTGGCTTGCGCAGTTCCCACTAAGTTATTAAAACCGTTATAAAAATTAAACTCTCCGTTAAAAAAGTGCGTCACGATATTAAACGTATCCGAGGTTAATGGTGCGCCTGGTTCAGCTCTTGTGACGTCATACCAAGAGCTGTCTGGAGTGTTTCCTTGTTGTTGAATAAAGAAAGACGTCGCCCCATGCGATAGAACGCCAACGTTTCTAATATGCAAATACATTACGAAATCTTTACCAGAGAAACTGTCTTTATATACCGTGCTACTTCCCATTCCATCCGGAGAATCATACGTAAAGAGCACTGGAACACCATTTTCCCCGATTTCAGGTAGTGACAACCCATAGCGCGTATCAACATGATTCCACTTGCTCGGATCGGTTGTTTCAAGAGCCGAAGAACCTTCATCCGGAACAAAAGGAAACAGATCTCTGTTAGAGCTTACTTCCGAAGCAATTACCGACTTATTGAATGATGTATCAAAATATGAAACTACCTGTTTTCCTTCTGTATCCATAACCAAATTGAGAGCAGACGCACCACTTTCAAACACACCTGCGTCACTAAGGGCTTCTAGTTCTACTTCCTGATACATTCCGGCTCCACCATCAGGATGAAGCACTTCAATCTCATATGAATACTCATTACCTGTCGCTGATTGTTCTACAGCCAACACCGAGAAATCACTCACTGCCTCATTGCTAAGGTCGACACACGTTGTGTACATAGCCACCATTTTTGACTGGCTGCCAACCAGACCATCATTCAAGTTAACCGTCGCTGTATTGGTTTCACTGACGTTCTCTGCTGTCCAATACTTCTTGCTCGTTGGCCAATTGTGGTTGCTGAACGCACTGGTTTCATTTGCAATTAAGGTTTCAAGTTCACGTTGAAGTGGTAAACGTCCGCCACGCACTTTGCAGTATTGGCGTGCTTGGGTGAGTGTTTGCGTTACCACCTCTGAATCTTTCAAACCATATTCACCATTTTCTGTATAGGTTGAGGTGTAAGAGGCATTTACGTAGTCTGCATATACTTTTGTCATTGGCGCAAAGAAACGAATCTCTGTATCAATAACTGGGTCGTAAGTGACGATATCTTCCCAATCTTGAATCAATGAAAAATCAGGCTCTACTTCGATTCGAGCAACCGATGTTGTGTAACCTCCCATGTGGTCACTGACGGTATATGCCACATCGTGAGCACCAGGTGTTGTCGACTCAAACGTAAATTGAGTATTCATTACGTCCGTTGGCGACAACAATGCGATCGTAGAGTTAAAATCTTCAACACTGACTAACTGAACGTTATCTCCATCCAAATCGGAGACATATGACGCAACATCTATCTTGGTACTTTCACCAAGTTTGATGAGCTCTTGATGAGCAAAAGCATTGGCGGTTGGCGGAGTGTTTTCAGTCAACTCCGAGACAGAAACCGAAATCGTACCTTGTTTGATGGCAGATTCGCTTTCGTAGCTGTAGAAAATCTCACTCTGCCCTTTCCCTGTCGGCATAAATTGAATGCGTTGTGAGTCGAGATAAGTGGCACTTCCGTTACCAATAACAACCAACCGTTCTTGTAACTCGTAGCTACTATCTGGCATCGAAGCACCTAACTCCGCTTCAAGGTCAATGATGATTTCTTGATTCTCGGTGGTTGAAGCTGTGATTCTCGGTAGCGATGTCGATGCATATGTTGAAGCAGAAGCAACACGAACATAAGACTCTGACTGCGCGCTACTGTTCATTGGAGAGACTCGGTATTGATACAGGCAATCTTGCGTTTCATTCGAGCTCACATCAAACGACGTTGAACCAGAGCTGACGACCTGACAAGCATCGCCTGATAACGACTCGACAGACGTAACCTCAAACTCGCTATCATCGCTTGTATTGACATAACCAGTAACGTTAATAGAAGTGCGCTCACCAACAATAGCATTGTTACCAATATTGGCAGAGAATATCGCCGTATTGTCGACAGGTGAAGTAATTACCGGATTGTCCGAGCCGCCCTCGCTGCCACCATTACACGCGGTAAGGAGTGTTGCGAGAGAAGCTCCGATTAGTAAAGAAAGAGCTGAATTCCTTTTCAACAGATGCTTGTTGAATCGTTTCATTGATGTCACTCGGTTGTTGAAGGTTCAACCATTTTGGCTGCAACACTTCAAAGTAACCACTAAATGACTATGATTAGTTATTAACGATTAAGACTATGATATTAAAATGATTAATTGGGAATTAATTGTTTTTAATTCATGAAATCCAGAGCTTTAAGGCTGGTTAGAAGCTTTTGACACTTTCTATTGCCTTAAGTAGTTGGCAAAAATCGAAGCAATCTTGAGTGCTGCTAATTTCATAGTTTAGAGAGTTGAAGTCCAAATGAACGGTAGCGACAAGCCGCGTTCTTTCGGGTGTCAGTTGAATGGTAATTCGGTTATTAACCAACCCTTGGGGACTTTGGGCATAACCAACTTCTTTTGAAAACTCAGCTATCGCCGTGCGCCATAGCGTTATGTGAAATAGTGTTCGGGTCATGGTGTGATAATTAATACTGATTGTTCGAGCGACTATCATCCACACGAGCGGAATCAGTTACCAATAAATGGTTGTGAATAATGCCATTAATCGCAGATTGAAGAAGCATAGCTGTTAACCATTTTTGCCCACGCAACTACAATCTAAAACCCATTATCCCATAGATTTTCACTATAAGTTTTATACGACGCTATCTCGTTGATTCCAAACAATTACGCCATTCTAAAAACTTCTAAAACACCGATTTAACCCTTATTAATTTCGATTCACGACCATTCATTTAACACAAGCACTAACCTTCACCATACTTGCCGGCCCAAACGAACGACTTAAGGTGTAGGTATGCAAAACGTCAAACTCAATCATGTGTATGCAATGGCATTGAACCACGCACATTCATTTACAGCACTTGAATTGCTGCAAGAAATGGCAGAGCACTCTCCGGAAACCTATACACACACGCTCAATGTATGCCTAGTCGCTCATGATTTTGGTGAGTTTCTGAATTTTACAGATGCGCAGTTAGAGCTGATTTTTGATGCAGCTCTAGTACATGACTTAGGCAAGCTAAAAACACCAACGGCGATCCTCCATAAACATGGCAAGCTTGAACCAATTGAACGTCAAGTGATGAGCGAGCATGTAAAGCACAGCTACCAGATTGCAAGAGGTATTAAAGCTCTAGAAACAGCGACAATGGTTGGTGGTCTTCATCATGAACGTTGGGATGGAAATGGTTATCCATTTCGTCTTAAGGGCGACGAGATTCCATTTATCGCGCAAGTGCTCGCGATTGTTGACACATGGGACGCAATGGTTTCAGACAGAGCTTACAGAAAAGGCATGCCTAACTCGAAAGCGATCAACATCCTTCTAGCCGAAAAAGATAAAGGCCAGTTTAATCCGAATCTAGTCGAGCTGTTTGTTACTTACGTTCATTCTCACGGTAAAAGCAACCTGTCGTGAAGAGCATCAATAATATCTTCTTTTCCAATGTCTTTTTTGAGTTACTGCCCATATCCAACGTTCATAAACGGAAACGCCCAAAGTTATTAGCTTTGGGCGTTTCTTCTAACAAAACCTGGTTGAGGCGGATGTACGACATATCGAGCGTTACAACGTCATGTGTAAAATTGGAAATGGTTTACCCATATCATCGAGTGGTGAGCGAGATTCGATTTTGAAGCCCATACGTTGGTAAAAACCGACGGCTTGTGGGTTTTGCTCATTCACATCGACTTTTACTGCGCCGAGATGTTTGGTCGCGTGTTGCAGCAACATCTTACCTATGCCCTTTCCTCTTGCTTGATTTAGAAGAAACAGCATCTCGATTTTTTCATCATGAACACCAACAAAACCTTGTATTGCACCTGTAGTGTCTTTTACACACTTTAAGGTGACTACAGGAAATGCTTGCTCAATAATGATGGGTTTAAAAAACTCAATATCTTCTTCTGTGATAAAGTCATGTGTCGCTCGGACTGAATTTTCCCAAACGACTAGCAGCTCTGCATAGTGTTCAGGAAGCACATTTTCTACCGTCATAGGTGTTCTCTCTTTGAGTGGACTGAAGTTCAATGTGCAGCCGCGAATCGGCATTTTAACAAGATCACTTTATTCTGCCTACGCTAGACGATTAAGAATAACGTCCTCAAAAGATCTTTGCCGCCACTCGATTAAAAAATTGTTGGCAATCTTGTCCAAGAAGACGGGTAAATAACCCAGCTTTAACCAAACTATGCAGAGCTGGATAACGTTGTTTCGGTATAAAGCCATCTTCAAAATATCGCTCATCACCGAACCCTAAGATTCGTTCATGTTCTTTGGTCAAACCTTTCAAAAAAGCAGCGTTGAGCAAAAGTGGCGCGTACCGATCATACTCCTTATCCAAACTCTGAATAGGGCAAGCAGGATCGTGAAAATTGTAAAACACCACATTACGAGATGTCAGCACCGGATAGTTTTGTCGGTGAACCCCACTCGTATCAAATAAAAAGGCGGTTCCTGCCTTGCCGGTCACGTGTCTTATTGGCAAGTTCATTTCGTCGACTTGCGCTTTGTTCCAATGACCCGGAGCCAGTTTTTGTCGATGGCTTTGCTCTACGTAAGCAAACTCACCACTGTTTACATCGGTAAGATACACACCCAACTTTATCTGGGGTGGTGGCTCTTGGCATCGGTCAACGTCATACCAAGCGTCGTTATGCCATCCATGAAAATTACGAGTGGTACGAATGGTTTTCCACCCCCTAACCTCAGTCACTTGAAATCGGTCGCCAATGTAGTCACGGCATATATGCATCAATTCATCATGTTGGATTGGGTACAAAAAAGCAGGCGACAGTGTAAGTAAGTTTTCAATGAGTAATCGCCATCGTTCATTTTGTTGGTATCCCGTCCAAGTATTAAACTGTGGATGGGTGAGGTGTTGATCAAAGCATCGCTGCATTTGCTCGAGCTTAGGTAGCGGAACATAACCATCAAGCACAACAATACCGTTTTCACGTAATTGTTTGAGAATATCTTCTACGTTTAGCATTAGAGCTCCCTCTCTCCTAACCTCTCAATTCGAGCATTTTTTTCATGCTCTCCCACAAACTTTCATTCGAATTAAGCAAACGTTGATAATGCGAAAAAGTCTTAGACACCATATTGTCCAAGCCAAAGTTCTGTTCTGCATGACGTCGGCCGTTTTTGCCAAACTCTACTCTAGCATCCGTATCTTCGATTAATCGCCAGATAGCGTCATATAAACCAGTCTCATCCCCAGCTTCAATTAAGATCCCACTGTGATGATGCAGTATGACCTCTGGTAGACCACCTATATTAGAAGCAACAACAGGAACACCGCATGCGGACGCTTCAATCGCAGTAAGACCAAACGCCTCTCCCCAAAGAGACGGCATAACAAACACATCCGTGACACTCAAGATATCCGGAACATCAGAGCGTAAACCTAAATATTGAATGTCTCTCTGGTAATCCTGATGAGCACAAAGGGTTTCCACTTCTTTACGGTATGCGCCATCGCCAATGATCAAGAACTGGCATTCGATACCACCATCAACACAACGTTTGGCAACATTGAGAAAATGGTCGATGCCCTTCTCCTGTGTCAGCTGACCAATGAAGGCCACTATCATGATGTCGTCGGATACGCCAAGTTGCGCGGACTTAATCTGCCTTGCTTTCTCTTTAGATATCGCCGATTGAAACCGCGCGAGGTCAATACCGTTATAGAGGCGATGTATTTTGTGGTGAGCATTTGGCAAGTTTCGAGCAATGCGTGATGCAACAAAATCAGAGACAGGCAGATATGCGTCAATCGCGAGACTCAGAATACTTTGCCGCATAGAACGGAGTTGGTTTAAGACCAAATAATCTTTACTGGGCATACCAAGAGGATTGGAGCTGTGATCCGTAAAAACAATTTTTCCGCCCCACCTCAATTTACACAACAACAAACTCGGATCTGTTGGACCAATAAAGTGGGTGTGAAGAATATCGACTTTACGCTCTTTCAATAAACGCACAATGAAGCCTGAATTAGTGATTTTGTCATAATCTAAGCAAATAAGCTCACAGCCTGACTCAAGCAGCCATGTCTTCAGAGTCGGTGATATGGGTTCAATAACGCAGACAATGTAAGTCCAACCACGCTTTTGGGCTTCTTTTCCCATTGACCATAGGTAGTCTTCAAAAGAACCTTGTTTTTGGGGTGAGATTAACGCCCAACAAAACACTGTTGGTTTGAATACTAAATCATTGGAATCTTTCACTGCTTTCTCCTTCACTATCTCCGTGAGCAAAGAGGTCGCCCCATAATGCTCATTGGTCGTAAGTTAGAAAGCCAACCGAGTACCTATTTTCAATTTGATAACGAGAGATGCGCTGTCCCCCGGTTATTGTTCACTATGCAATAACAAAGCCAAGGGGAGATGCAAAGGCGCCAAACGAAAAAAGAGCCCTCACATCCATGGGGCTCAAGTAAAATTTCGCATTATTGTCATTTTAAGGTGAGGTCAAGACTATAGGAGGTGTTAACGCTCAGACGCATATTAACCCACCAGAATGATTAGGAATAAGCATCTGAACTCTCGAGTTTTTTAGAATTGCTTATTGCATTCGACGTCGAGTTTCAATTACTCATCGTCAAAAAAGCCACCATACATCAACCATGGTGGCTTTCTTATTTATCAATTTAATAAACGCGTAAACTGATATCTCTCAATATGAGAATCGAGATTAGTTAGTTGGACGCCAAACACCCCATTGGTCTTTCTGGTAAGTCGCTTCAGGGTTGTCACCACCTTGAATCCACCATTGTGCTTTCCAGTTTTGGTCAGCGTAAGAAACCACTTCACCACCTAAGTATGTTTTAGCAGCATCCCAAGTGCCATTCTCATCTGGATCTGGTTTAGGATCTGGGTCTGGCTCAGGTTTTGGTGGCGTAATTTCGTCATCACCTGCAATAACCTCGAAAGTGAACGTCTCAGCACGTGCGCTGTTTACCGCGTTAGCAACAAATGACAGTGTTTCGTTCTGCGTGATTGCGCTAGTGTTTACCACTATAGACGCAGTACCGTTGTTCTGAATGCTCACCGATGAACCTTGAGTTTGTGTTAGGTTCGCGGCTTCACTTGTCGCAATAATTACGCTGTCACCAGCATTGACGACTTTATCGCTCTTCACAAGTTCGTAAATATCGCCAGTCAGTGGCTCTACACCACCACCATCATCAATAACTGAAATCATGCCAGATGCGCGGCTATCTTTTGAGTTAAAGAAGTTACGTGATGGATCGTTCTGGAAGTACATGTAATGTGACATTTCTTCATGCCAATCACCGATGAAGACTGCGCCGTCTTTGAACTCTGCGTGCCAACCGTTGATTTCTGAAGCAAGTAGACGTGCCCAATCATTTACGTTCGAAGCTTCAACCTTAATATCGAAACTACGTGCCACATCGCCATTCTTGTTGATGATGTCATATTTAACTGTGTCACCGATTTCAGGATTTACAAAACCTTGAGGAATGTACAGGTCACCGCGAACAAGATCAGCTTCAGGAGGAAGAGTATCACCACCTGCAATAGTGATATCAGAACAGTTGTAGAAGCCTTCACCAGCGGCATCATCACGCTGCCAACGAACAAATAGAATCGCGTCACCAGAACGATCTGACGGAATCGTAACGTCCATGCGGTATTTGCCGCCATTTACGGGAACATTACCTACCGTCTGAATCAAGTCTAGATCGCCCCATGCCAGTGCTTTACTTAGATCCGCACCAGGTTTGGTTAGATAAAACTCCCAGAATGAAGGGTTGTGAGGAGCCGTCGCATTAAACACAAATTCAAATGTTCCTGTGTTTAGTTCAGTACGAGTCCAAGCCGTATGTGGCGCACCCATTCCCTTTTTCTGAGGGTCATTTGCATAACACAATGTGCCGTCAGGAATCGCCGCTTTCACTGCTGCCATATTGTTGTAATCAGTAATGTTCTTAGCGAATTCATTACGCTGAACAAAAGGATAAGAACCAGAGATATCTTTCGCTTGAGCACATGCTGCATTTGGTGGCGTACCAGACCAAACTCCACCTTGTTCGTAACACGTGTTTTGACGAGCACTCGGGAACTCAGACCAGCCGTGAGCATTGGCTGCTGTAGGTAGCCCGGATAGCATCGCCATACCCACCGCGATTTTAAGAATGTTATTATTTGCTTTCACTTTTTCACTCTCTACCGTTTATTGTACAAAATAGCTTCAGCGGATATTTTATAACCACTGTTACCTATTGCGTGTTTATAGTTTTAATCAGAAAACAGTGAAAAATAATATACGTAAGTTTAATCAATAAAAGCACCATGGTTATTGATAGGAATTAACATCACAATTTTAAATAATTCAGATATATATGACAAAACCAACACAAACAAACAATTCCCTTAAAAAACATATCCATAAGTTCATTTTCCATCCATAACCCAATAGAAATGTAGAGTAAATATACCAGAACAGAACACCAATCAATCAGAGCTATGTATAGTTACTTCTTGTGACTTACGTTCCAATCAAATTATTTATCATTATGATTAAAAAATATAATCAAATAAGAACTAATATAAATAAACAAAATATAAAGAACCTCATATTTCATTGTTATTATATTTACTCTTGCTAATAAAACGAACATAGAAAGACAACAACACTTTGCTCTTATCTTGCAAATAATCTTTGTGTCTAGAAAAGAAAAAAGGAGCTGGCGCTCCTTTCGTTTTATCGTTGAATGTGAACATCTCTTTGAGGGAATGGAATCGTGATGTCTTCGGAATCAAAGGCATCTTTCACTCGCTCATAAAGACCAAAATACGCCGGCCAATAATTTTCAGAATCAACCCACGCCCACACTAACATTCCGACATGGCTATCGCCGTGTTGGCTCACATGCACCGTAGGCTCGGGCTCATTGATGATCAAATCATAGTTTTCCATCACCTGCATGAGAACGCATCGTGCTTTATGGAGATCATCGCCATAACTAATGCCGAATTCGATATCTATACGGCGCTTGTCTTCACAAAATAGGTTCTTTACCGTTCCGTTAGACAATGAGCCGTTAGGAATGATGATTTTTTGGTTGTCATAGGTCAGCAAGACAGTCACAAAGATCTGAATATCAACCACTTTGCCCATGTGCCCTTGCGCTTCAATCACATCGCCGACTTTAAATGGCTTGAAAAACAGAATCAGCACGCCACCGGCGAAATTAGACAAGCTGCCTTGCAGAGCCATACCTACAGCAAGGCCAGCTGCACCTAGCATTGCAATAAAGGACGTGGTTTCGACACCAATCATGGATGCAGCAGAAATGATCAAAAGGATTTTTAAAATAACAGAGGCAAGAGACGAGAGAAAGCCTCTCAAACCATGCTCGATTTTCATTTTTTCTAACGTGACTTCTATCGCTCGGCTGACTTTGCCTACAATCCACCAGCCAACAAACAACACTATCAAAGCTAATATGAACTTTGGCCCAAAGGTCAGCAGCATCTCCAAACATTTTTCATACAATGCTTCTAGAGAAATGTTTTCCCACATTTGTATACCTCTCTAATATTAAAAAGAGGAGTACTTTGGGTGTACGGTGCGTTGAGTTCAACTGACTCCAAGCAAGATTAAAAAAGACAATCACATTTTTTGTTCGTACTAACCGATATTTAGCGTTTGTTGGAAGGAAATATCGACTCGGTATCAAAACCCCAGATACAACAAAGCCCGCTATAATAGCGGGCTTTGCGTTTGTCCATGAAGGACTAAATTTGGTGGGTCCGACCAGATTCG